>NZ_JBNCKS010000007.1:0-73496 GCF_049841635.1 Micromonospora sp. DT44
CGGTCATCACAGCACCCTCCTCACCAGGCACAACGCCCGGCAGGTCAGGCCGGAAACACCTTTAGATCCACAGACCCCGGCATGATGCAACGCCAGCGGGAGCAGCCCCACTGTTGACCCAGATGTCTCATGAGACATTCCGAGTCTGGAGAAGGACGGGTGGCGGGTGATCGCCTTCCGCGATGAAGACGGGCTGTATCTCCAGTCTCGGGTGATGCTCCCGCTACCGCTTCGGCGTCAGACGCGCCGCCGCTGTCCGTAACGGCCAGCAGCGCAAAGACGAACTCGGACTCATGTTCGCCGCGTTCCGGAGCTGTATCCGCAGGCGGTGGCGCCCAAGAGGGCAAGCAGGTATGTCAAGCCACACGTCAGGCTGGCCGGGACAGCGAGTTGCACGGCCTCGTCGACGAGGTTGGTCTCACCGATGCTCTGGATGACGGCGAACAGGCCGCAGACCAGGATGAGGACCTGCACCACGACGATGTGGAACCACGCCCGACGGACCGGTTCCTTCTCGACGACCCCGACGTACACCAGTGCGCAGACCGCGGCCGCAACGCCCCATGCCGCGCCGGTCACGACCCGAGCGGCGGGCGTGTCGGGCAGGTCCATCAGGCCGGCGATGAGCAGCGCCAGCGGCATCCGGAACGACAGGCCGGACAGGAACGACTCTTCCAGATTCTGTCGGACCGGGCTGACCGACGGCTCCAAGCTGCGCTTGAACGCGCCGACGAGCGAGAGCCCGACGCTGATGCCCGTGCCGGCCAGGGCGCTGAGCAGGCTCGACAGCAGGACATCACGGGTGCCCAGGTGGGCGAGCCCGAACGCCAGGACGAGCAGCTTGACCGCGACGACCACGGCGTACACGATCGGCAGGCCCAGGACGAAGGCGAGAATCGCCATGAAGGTCGTCTCGCCGGTGTGCTCGTCGAGCAGCGCCCATAGGAGGACGCCGAGGCCGTACACCACGGCGAGGCCCGCCCCACCGTGCCCGCCCACCATCTCGCCCACGAACCAGCCGAGCGCGCCGAATATCGCCAAGGCGAGCGCGCCCAACCCGATCAGCACGCATCCAGTGTGCCACCGGCCACTGAACTACTGGTGGCGCGAGACCTCCAGATGCTGGAGAGCTGCCATTGTCCGTGCCGGGAGCTGGACATCGCTGGCGTCGGCACAGTTCATCGCGCCATCGGCACTCTGAACAGGCTAGGCGCCGCACCCGCACATCTTCAGCAAGCGGTCACAGCAATGCCGCAATGCGACCAATTCTTTGATCTTTAGAAGTGGAACCTGCAGGTCATGAGCCTGCGACTAAGAATCGCATGCGTTTTAGGAAACCGATGCTCTATCCCCTGAGCTACGAGGGCGCGAGGGCCTAGTCTAGCGACCTTGGGTTCACCTGAGGTGGCAGGGAGCGGCCCACGTTCACCCACGTTCCCGCACCCCTGTTCGCCCAGCCCAGGGCCACATCTGAAGCCCACGGAACCCGGTCTGCGGCCGGCGGTGGGCCTCGGTTACCCGCATTGGCATGGGTCGACCTGCCCTGGCATCCGCCGGGAGAGCACACCATGCACTCCATCAACGATCACGATGTCGCGTCCCCGGGTCCAGCACCCGCCGGCCGGCAGTAGCGCGGTTCGACGGCATCCCGATCATCAGCCGGTTTAATGGGGTTCATTTTCGACTCAGACCCACGATACGAGGAGGGTCAACTTTCGGCCGGAAATGTCGCGAAGTTGACCGGCATTGATATTGGTGTCGCCGCCCGATATGATCTGCGTCAGGCCTCTAATTACTAAGGCAAGCCTCACCTTACTTCGAAGTTCCTCTTTCGTCTGGCGGCTCGTCTGTCTATGATGGTGCCAGCCGACGGGGGATCAGGTCGGTTGATATGGACGCCGCCAGCCATGGCGGCAAGGATGCCATAGGAGACCTGAATGGTAAGCGGGGTGACCTATCCGCGTTCGCGCGTATGGGATCAGCAAAGTATCGAAGAAGACGACTGGCTTGTAACCGTACCCTCCGCGATTGTCGATGATTTGCTCGACATTCAAAAAGAGGTCGAAGCTCACGGTGTCGACGCGGCGCGCATTCCGGAAGACAAGCTGCAGCGCGTTGGAGGCTTCCTACGCGGGGTCGCAGACGAACGGGTGCTCTCGGGACGTGGTTTTGCCGTTCTCCGAGGATGGCCGGTTTCCGGAATCGAAGACATCGACGCGGGCGTCATTAAAACCGTCAGTCCGTTATTGGGCCCGGTTTTCGAACAGCCGACGGCCCGGGACGGGGCCATTGGCACGATCTCGCAGGCGATGACCGCAAAAGTCTTGGCCACCGTTCGTAGTGGCGCTGAGCCCGCACCCGAACCAAGCCTCTCCGTCGAAGCGCAGCCCATGCACACGGACAATGCCAGCGCCCAGGAAGGCGAGGTGCCCGGCGGTCGGCCGGACATCGGCATCCTCGGGCTGCTCTGCATGAAGCAGGCACCAGACGGCGGCAGGTCGGTGCTTGCCAGCGCACCCGCCGTTTACGAATGGCTAGCCGCCAACCGCCCCGATTATCTCCGCATTCTGTGCGAGAAGAGGTGGTGGGGCGGGCGGCCGACGGCCACGCTGAAAGACGGCCCGTTCGTCGAAGACTCCGTCTTCAGAAACTATTCCGGAAAACTGGTGGCTCGCTTCAGTATCGGGGCGCTCGACCGTGGGCGAGACTTCCACCCCGGGTCCGTGACGGCGGAGGATCAGGAACTGATCCGCAGCCTCCCCAAGGTGATCGAGGACGCCGGGCTCGCGACGGAGCTGAGACTACAAGCGGGGGACCTGTTCCTTCTCGACAACACGTCGATCTTCCACGGCCGGACAGGCTTCGTCGACAGCCCCAACCCCGAAGAGCGGCGCCATCTCCTGCGGTTGTGGATCAAGCACCAGGAGTGACGCATGGTCGGTGCGCTGTCCAATGCCGCCGCACCTTCCGGGGTCGGCTTCATCCACCGGCGCCCTCGGGGCTGAGGCTGCCGGGCTCGTCAACGCACGGGCCCGGTCTCACCTCGGGATAATCCAAGGGCCGTCGATCCGCTCACGCGAGGTTGCCGACAAGATCACGCAGAAGTGTCATCGGTCAACTCGCCTTGGCGGGTCGGCGTGAATTGGACCGCGCCGCCCACATGGCGGGGCCAAGCCTGCCTTATCAGCGGCCGGCAGTCCAACGCCTAGGTCTGCCTAGACGTTTTCATAGCGTTCCTGCCGCAGATTGGCAGGAGGTGCACCGCCGTACAGTCCGGCCAGTGCGACGACGACGTCGCCGCAATTCCCGAGACCACCGAAGGATGGAGATTTTGGTGACGTTCGAGAATGAGACCAAGGTGCTTGCAATCTGCAAGCTCCAGCTTCCGCAGGAGCTCCGGCGCCCGCAGTCCGGGAGAATCTGACATGACCGACGAAAACATCACCCCTCCCCGCACCTGGGAGGACTCGGAGACCCATTACCTCAAGGCACTCCAAGGCGGATGGTACCGCCTCGTCGTCAAGCTCCAGGACTGCGTCACCTCAGCCACGGTTGAATTCTGGAGTGCGCGCGGCGTCCGTTTCGGGCACCTTCCGGTCACGACCGGGTCGATCTCGTCACCGATGGGTCTGGGTAGCGATTCGACCCCCGTGTCGGTGTCGATGTTCGACGTGCGGACGTACCTCGCCGATTCTATGCAGTTCGGGCTCGAATACCTCTGCCGCCTCAGCGAGGCGGGCGCCTACTACATGATGCCGTCGTTCCGGGGGGAGGCCTCCGACTCGACCCACCTGTGCCAGTTCTTCCACAGCGAGGCCGAGATTCCCGGAACCCTCGCCGACACCCAGGTCCTCGTCGAGGAATACATTCGGCACATCCTCCTGCGCCTTCGCAGGGAGTGCGGCCCGGATATCGCGAGGGCCAGCGGATCACTGGATCACTTCGCCCGCCTCGATGATCCAACGCCTTTCCGCAGTCTCACCCTCGATCAGGCGATCGACATGCTCGACGGCGACCCGGAACTGGTCAAGACCGATCCGGACCTTGGTTTCCGGGGGCTCACCCGAGCGGGCGAGCGGAAGATCATGGAACTGTGCGGCGAGTTCGTCTGGATCACCCATTTCGACGAGCGCTCCGTGCCGTTCTACCAGGCGAACGACGGCGAGGGACATGCGCTCAACGGCGACCTGCTCTTCGGCCCCGGCGAAGTCGTCGGTGCCGGTGAGCGCCACGTCGACGGCGAATCGGTACGCGCGGCGCTGCGCCTGCACGAGGTGCCTGAGACCGAGTACGGGTGGTACGTCGCGATGAAGGACAGCGCGCCGATGCTGACCAGCGGCTTCGGCCTCGGGGTCGAACGACTGCTCATGTGGGTCACCCAGCAGACGGACATCCGCGACTTCCAGGTATTCGTCCGTGAGAACGGCGTTGCCATCCTCCCCTGACGGCCCCCAGCCGACCAACCGCCATCGAGGAAGAATCGAGGTGCCGCCGTGGCCACGCTGAACACTTCCGGGTCGGCCGGCGATCGAGCACGCGCACAAACTCCAGAGTGGATGGCGCAGTGAAACTTCCTCATCTGGTGGTCGTCTTCGACGGCGGATCCGCATCGCCTCTCGAGCTCCTGTCGAACGCCGAGGGTATGGCGGAGCTGTCGTTCGCGGTGCCGAAGGGCTCCGACGAGGTGGAGGCTCATCTCGACCTGCTACACGAGATCGCTCCGGTTCACGAGTTCACCCCGGGTGACCCGCTCGCCCTGCTGGATGTGATCGGCCAGCCGGACGGCATCGTGTCGTTCGCGGACCCCGGCATCGCTCCGGCGGCCCAGCTGGCCGAGGCGCTGTCGCTCCCTTCGGTCGGGACGTCGGCCGCGCGGCTCCTGCGGGACAAGTTCCTGCAGCGCTCACGCCTGCGTGCGATGGGCGCGCGTGGTCCCGATTTTCTCGTCCCGGTCGACGGCGCCTCGTCGCCAGGACTCGACAGCATCGAGTTCCCCGCCATCATCAAGCCGAGGGCCGGCTATGGCAGCCGGCACACCTATCGGGTCGAGGACCCGGGCTCACTGCGTCCACTCCTCGACCGTCTGGCCGCCCAAGGGCTACCCGGTGAGGCCTTCATCCTGGAGTCGATCCTCCAGGGTGACACCACGGTCGCCGGAGCAGAGTGGGGCGACTACATCTCCGTCGAGTCGGCCGTGATCGAAGGCTCGCCGACTCACGTGGGCGTCTCCGGACGGTTCCCCATCACGCCCCCGTTCCGGGAGACGGGCATGGTCTTCCCGGACAATCTGCCGGACGCCGTCCGGGACGACGCGTACGCCGAGGCGACGAAGGCGATCGAAGCCCTCGGTGTGGAGAACGGTCTCTGCCACACCGAACTCAAGCTCACGTCCGATGGCCCCGTCATCATCGAGGTCAACGGCCGGCTGGGCGGGCTCGTCGACGGCCTGCTCTGTCAGCGCAGTCCCGGAGCGCTCGTCCGGGCTGGATATGCCATCGCGCTGGGCCGCTCGGACGAGGCGCGGAAGGAACTGGGGTCGATCGGTTCCGACTCCGTCAGCTATCACATCTCCCTCTATCCCGAACTGGAGGGGACCGTCGCCGGCATCCGGGGGATCGAGGAGATGGCACGGCACCCCGGAGTCGAATCGATCCGGGTGCTCAAACATCCGGGAGATGTCGTGTCGGTCGACATGGGGACCTTTGGCGAGACCGTCCTCCTGCTCGGCGCTGCGGCAACCCACGACGACGTACTGCGGATCCTTCAGGCGTCGCACACCACGATCCGGATCGCGACGGCATGACCGGACCGGAGCGAAGACCACGCCCAACAGCACCGACCACATCGCCTTTCAACCAGACATTCCTGAGATCGAAACGAGGGTGCGCCCGTGGTAGACCACAGATCGACACGCCCGGCCGTTGAGATAGCGCCACCGCCGGCACCGCAGACCCTTGTCGAGCTCGTGTCCGCGACTGCCGCTGCCTATCCCGACCACAGCGCGTGCCGCGACGACCAGACGGACTTCACCTACCGCGAGCTGGACCGGCTCTCGACCGACCTCGCGCTGGCCCTCGTGGAGGCCGGCGCCGAGCCGGGCGATCGCATCGGTCTGCTTCTCGAGCGTTCGGCCATCGTTCCGGTCGCGCTCCTCGCCGTCCTCAAGGCCCGAGGCGTCTACGTGTGCGCAGACCCACGGGATCCCGACCAACGTCGCAAGGAGATGTTCTCCCGGGCAGGGGTGGCCCTCGTCATGGTGTCGAGTTCGTTCGTCCACCGCGTCGACGGGGAAACGAAGCTTCTCGTACTCGATGCCGGCGACCTTCCGGTGGCGTCCGGGTCTGCCGGCGACCTCACCCCGCCGTCACCCTCGGACGCGGCCGGCCTGGTCTTCACCTCCGGATCGACAGGTCAGCCCAAGGCCATCGTGCTCGGGCAGGCGGGCCTGACCTGGTTCGCCCTGAACGACGCGCTGCCGGACCTGGGCACCGACGACTGCATGGGCCAGATCTCGAGCCTGTCCTTCGACGCCTTTCACTACGAGATCTGGCGTGCCCTGGCGACCGGTGCGACGCTGGTCACCCTGCCGCACATTCCCCAGATGCTCGCCACCGACATCGAGCGGCAGCTGACCTCGCGGAGAATCACCGCTCTTCTGGTGCCGACGATGGCGTTCAACCACATCATCGAGGCGGATCCCCGGGCGTTCAGCGGAGTACGCGTGTTGGGTGTCGGTGGAGACGTGCTCGCCGTCTCCGCGGTGCGCAAGCTGTACGACGGGGGCTTCGCTGGGACGCTGTACAACCTCTACGGCCCCGCCGAGATCACCACTGCGTGCACGATCCACACCGTCAGCCCGGCCGATGCGGACGAGCCGAGCATCCCCCTGGGTCGCACCCTGGACGGCTGCTCCATGGAGCTGGTGGACGAGGCGGGTCACCCGGTGCCCCCCGGCACGCCCGGCGAGGCCGTCATCGCCGGGCCCGGCGTGAGCCTGGGCTATCAGGACAGCCCCGTTGAGAACGCTGCCGTCTTCGGGACGGCCGTGATCGGGGACGCCAAGGTGGCGACGTACCGCTCCGGAGACATCCTGGTGCAGCACGATGGCTGGCTCGAGTTCGTGGGCCGGCGCGACCGGATGGTCAAGGTCAGCGGGCACCGGGTGGACCCGATCGAGATCGAGCGTGTTCTGCTCGATCACGAGTCCGTCGACGACGCTGTGCTGATCGTGGAACGGCAGTCGGTGGAGCCGTCCCTGGTCGCCATCGTCGTACTGCGCTCGGGGGCGAGCGTCGCCGAACTGCGGGAGTTCGCCGAGTCGCGCCTCCCCGCGCACCTGGTCCCGCACTCGTTGGTCACCGTGGATCGAATCCCTTCCACCGACCACGGCAAGCGCGACGTGAGTGAGATGCGCATGCTCGCTCTCGCCGAGAGCGCGCGCCTGTCGGCCTTCACTCCCCCGGTCACCGAGACACAGAAGCGGGTCGGAGCCATGTGGAGCACGCTTCTGCGGGTCTCCCCCGTGGGTCTCGATGACGACTTCTTCCGGCTCGGCGGCAACTCGATCCTGCTGTTCCGCCTGAACAGAATGATCAAAGCTGAGCTGTCGGTCGACCTCGGCTTCAAGGATCTACTCCAGGAGAAGACGCTCACCGCGCTGTCCGACCTGATCGATGAGCGGGCGACGCGATGACGCAGTCCATTCCCGACCTGCGCGACGCAAATCTCTTTCGCACCAACGCCCCCGAAGCGATGTTCGCGCATCTGCGGAAGGACCAGCCTGTCTACTGGAATGACGGTGGGTCGGAAGACGGTTTCTGGAACCTCTCCCGCTACGCGGACGTCTCCGCCTGCTACCGCGACCATGACTGGTTGAGCTCGCTGGGCGGGGCCATCATGGGCAGCTCCTTCCACTCGAACCAGGACTCCGCCAGGAGCAAGATGCTCGTCGCGAGCGACCTGCCTGAGCATCGGTACTTCCGCCGGGTGTTCCTCGGAGCTCTCGGCCCAGCGATGGCACAGCGAATCCGCCAGCAGCTCCAGGCTTTGCTCGATCGCGAACTCGGCGTCCTCCTGGCCGACGGCGGTGGCGACTTCGCGCGTTCCATCTCGCGTCAACTGCCGGTTGCCGCGCTGATGACGCTGCTCGGCATCGACGAGTCCGCCGCCAATCACGTCGTCGACCTCACCGACGCCGTGGTCGGCTACCGGGACGAGACGCTGTCCGACCTCTCTGTGCCCGAGGAGACCCGACGGGCCGTGGCACAGATAGAGCTGCTCGGGTTCCTCGACGAGATTCTCGAGGCACGACACGCCACGCAGCCCCGTGATGACGCCCTCAGCCACTTCCTCGCCGCCGAACGCACCGGCACGCTCACCCGCGACGAGGTGATCTACAACCTCGTCAATCTCGTCTTCGGGGGCAATGAGACGTCCGCCCACACGGCGTCCGGGTCGTTGCTGCTCATGATGCAGGAGCCGTGGTCGTACACCGCGCTGGTCGAGAACCCCGATCTGGTGCCCAACGCACTCACGGAGATGCTGCGGCTCACCTCCGTCGCCGCCTACGTCAAGCGGGTGGCGACCAGTGACCGGACGATGCACGGCACGACGATCAAGGCCGGGCAGACCGTGCTGCTCTGGATCTACTCCGCCAACCGTGATCCATCAGAATTCGAGAATCCCTTGGAACTACGCCTCGACCGCAAAGCAACGAACCACCTGGCCTTCGGCATCGGCATTCACCGCTGCGTAGGGGCGACGCCGGCGCTGGTCGAGCTCGAAACGCTCCTTCGCGCGGTCGCAGCGCTGAAGGACGTGCGACTGATCCCGGACGGTGAGCCCGTGCGACTGCAGTCCAACTTCATCCGCGGCTTCACCTCCCTCCCGGTGCGGGTCAAGTGACCGACGAGATGGAGCAGACCCCGAGCCGTCCGGGGCTGAAGCGCGAGTTCCGCCTCCTGCTGACCTCCCAGGGTGTCAGCGGCTTCGGCGATGTCCTCGCCCTCGTGGGAATTCCGTTCGCGATGCTCGCGCTGGACAAGAGTGGATTCCTCACCGGGCTCGTCCTCGCCGCGCGCACGATCGCCCAGGTGGCGGTGCTGTTGCTCGGCAGCGTCGCGGTCGACCGCTTCCCGCCTCGGCCTCTCATGATCGCCGCGGATCTCGTGGCCTTCGGGACCCAGGCCGCGATCGGTGTGTTGATCGTCTTCGGCAGCCCCTCGGCGTGGCAGCTCGTGGCGTTGTTCGCGGTCAACGGGGCAGCCGCCGCGCTCTACATACCGGCGACGAGCAAGATCCTGGCTGGACTCGCCAGCGGCCGCGACCTCCAGACCGCCAACGCCGGTCTGTCCATGACCTTCACGTCGGTCGGAATCCTCGGGTTCCCACTGGCGGGCCTCCTGGTGTCGGTGACCTCGCCCGGTGTCGCGTTGCTGGCCGATGCCCTGACGTTCCTCACCAGTGCCCTGCTCCTGACCCGCATCCGTGGGATCCCGGCAACTGTCGCCCAGTCCGGCAGCTCCTGGGCTGCCGACTTTGTGACCGGGGTCAAAGAGGTGGCACGGACGCCATGGCTGACCGCCGGGCTCGCCAACGCCGGAATGTTCCAGATGCTCGTGCTCGGCATGCTGCCGGTGCTTGGCCCGCTACTGGCGATCAAGCACTACGACGGCGTCGCCGGCTGGTCCGCGCTGCTACTCGCGAGCTCGCTCGGGATGTTGTCCGGCGGATTCGCCTCCACCCGCTTCGTTCCGAAGCGCCCGCTGCTGGCCGCGTACACGGCGACCGCGCTCGGGGTCGCGCCCGGCCTGATCCTGCTCGCGACGGGTGCCCCCCTGCCCATCACCCTGGCCGGCATGTTCGTCTACGGCGTAGCCCTCGCGATCTTCAACACCCTCTGGGGCACCACCGTTCAGCAGCGCGTGCCCGGCAAGATGCTCGGGCGGGTGTCGGCGCTCGACGGGTTCGTCTCGTACGGGTGCCGGCCTCTCGGCCTGCTGCTGGCCGTGCCGGTGGCTGCCGCCACGAGCCCTCTCCTCGTCGTGGTCGTATCCGCCGTCGCGGTGGCGCTGCTCGCCGCGACCGTCTGTGCCGTGCCGGTCTTCCGAGGAGAGGAAGCCTCGCGACGTCTCCACGGACGGCTCGACGTGAGTGACCCGGCCGCCCCGCAGCACGAAAGGCCGGTCGCCCGATGACACCGACCAGCGTGCTCTCGCAACACCACGACCTCGACACGTACGTGCGCGAGCTCGCGGACCCCGACTCGTTCCCGGTGCTGCGGAGCAGGAGCGCACCGGTCGACGTCACGTCGCTGGGAACGCCGGACAGGTCCCGACCGGTCGCCGACCTTCGCGTCGTGTGCGTCTCAGCTTCGCCTGTCGCCCGCGTCGCCGAGGCGCTGGCGGCTCGCTTCGGTGGAACGGTCGTCACGCTGCCGTCCGGCGGCCTCGGCGAGCACCTCGTCCTCGATGATCAGGCCGCCCACGTACTCGTCATCGCCCTCGCCGACGAGGTGTCCGTCGATGACGCCCTCGCCGTCGTCGATCGGGTCAATGCGTACCGGGACCGGCCGGGCGGGCGGGTACCCCGGCTCGGATTCCTGACCGCAGGCGATCTGGACCAGCTCTCCTGGCTGATCCTGAAGAACCTGGCGTCGGGGCATCGTGAACCGGCCACTCGCAAGCACGTGTTCCTGAGCCCCTTCCCCAATGGTCCGCTGCTGAGCGCCGGTGCGTTGGTCCTCAGCGGGGCGCAGGTCACCCGCGAATCGGTCCACCAGGCAGTCGTCGCCGGCAGCGCGACGTTCCTGTCGATCACGTCGTCCGGGCGGGAGCACGCGGTACTGCTCAACGACACCGTCCTGTGCGGCAGCGATCACGAGTCCCGCCGACAGTGGCTCGAGCTCGGTGCGGGTGGTGGGGCTCCGCACTGCGCGTTCGAGGGCACGTGCTTCCTGCCCGGAGTGAGCCTGGACGACGTGATCGAGGCGAGATCGGTCCGAGCCGAGGTCGTCTTCACCAACTCCTGCCTGAGCTGGCGCCCGCACAGCGGCCGGGCGCCCCGTCAGTTCCTCCTGACCAACGCGCTCAGCTCCGGCTACGCCGCGGCCGCCATCGGCCCCATGTTCCCCTCCCACACGACGGACTGGGCCACCGAGACGTTCCACCGTCTGTGCGACGCGGGAGTCCCGCTGGGTGAGGTGGTCGCAGCCCTCAACGGCAGGGCGAGGGAGACCGAGACGGAACTGCCCTACTTCGCCCTGCTCGGGTTCCCGTGGTTGGTGGCCGGTGGAGTCGCACCGGCCGACGAGGCCACCTTGAGGCGTTGGGAGGCCGATGCCGCACGCTCGGCCGATCCCGAGGTCGCGCCCGCGACGACAGCCCTGGCATCCGGTTCCGGCACGGCAGCGACCCCGCAACAGCTGCTGCGGAGCCTGCTCGATCTCGGCCTAAACTCGACGGCCCTCGAAACCCGCGTGGCCGAGCTGGAAACCCGGTCCGTACCCGACCCGGACCTTCTGGCCCGGGCACAGATGGCGGCAGCGGCCGAACTCATCGACTACACATCGGCCACCTACTCCGGGTTCGACAGCATCTGGGAGCCCGTGTTGGCCACCCGGACCCACGCGGCGCGGACGCCGTGCCCCTACTGCGAAGCGACGGTCGAGGAACTGGTCGGCACCAGCCTGGACCGACCCTGGACCTCCCGCACGGCCGCGTTCTGCCATCGATGCAGCCACGTCTGGGACGCCCCGGCCGATCCTCAGCTACAGGTGCCGCTGATCGACATACCCGAGGTCTGGCATCGCGGGGAGGACGTTCGCGGGACGGTTCGACTGCGTCCGGGCGCCGACGGCTGGAGGACCGACCGCCTCACCGTCGGCTGGTTCCTACATGGGCAGTACTTCCAGGGCGTCGACGTGCCGGACCCCGGTGAAGTACGGGTGACGCCCGGGAGCACCGACGATGTCCTGCTGTCAGCGCAAATGCACGTCAACAACGACGCCTTCCCCTATCACCAGCATTTCTGTCGCGTAATCGTGATCGCGTCCGGCGCCGTCCACCTCGGCGGACGAGCGTTCGCGATCGTTCCCGAGGAACGGTGAGACCGAAGATGAGTGACGCCCGCCAAGTCCAACGGCAGGTCCTGATCCTTTCCGAGCTGAACGCCGGTGGAGTGCGCTACATCGTGCACGCCCTCCGGGAGCGGGCATACTCGCCCGTGCTCGTGTCCGACGAGCCCGACGACCTCAATCGAGGGCTGTGCGACGGCCACGTCCTGGTCGACTGGGCGCACGACTCGGAGTCTCAGCTTGCCGCCAAGGTGGCTGCCCTGGCGCCCGCGCCGGTTGCCCTCATCAATCTCGTCGAAGCCCTGATCCCGTGGCAGATCCACCTCGTGGAGCACTTCGGCGTGCATGGGGCTTCGCCCGGTCTGGCCACGCTTCTCAGCAAGGCGAAGGTCAGATCGGCGATGCGGGAGCACGGCCTCTCCGACCTGCGGTTCACGGCCGGGCCGGCCGCGTCGTTCCCACTGGACGACGTGCCGGGCTTCCCGGTAATCGGCAAACCGTCGCAACGCAGCGGCGCGTCCCGGAGCGTACGGCTGCTGCACGACCGTGCGGAGGCGACCGCCTACCTGCTCGAAGCGGCCCACGATTTCGGCGCGGACTGCGAGATGATCCTCGAGGAGTTCGTCCCCGGCACCGAGTTCTCGATGGACGGTCCGGTGACCGGTTCCCGGTTCACCCCGGTGGTCATCTTCGAGAAGGACGCGCACGTCGGGCAGCGCTTTCACGACACCGGGCTACTCGTCTCCCCGCCCACGTCGGAGGGGGTCGACGAGGCCGCCCGACGCCTGGCCGACCGGGTGTCGCAGCTCTGCGCGTCCATCGGGGTCGACGAGGCCTGGTTCCACGTCGAGGGCCGGGCCGCCGGCGGCGTCGCGGAGCTGATCGAGATCAACCCGCGCGTGGGCGGCGGCGTGAACCTGCACGCCGTCACGCAACTCACCGGGCTGAACCCGATCGACACCCTGATCGACATGGCGCTCTTCCACCCCGACGAGCGGAAGCCGAGGGAGCCGGCTCGACAACCTCATCCGGTCGAGGCCCAACTGTGGGGCGCGCTTCCGATCCAGGCGGACGAGGCAGGAATCGTCACGTGCCACAGTGCGGTGGCCGACCTGCTGGGCCTGCCGGGCGTCGTCGATGGTCTCGTCCTCTCCCCCTACCGGGCCGAGTCGATCGACCAGGAGAACTTCTTCGCTCACTTTCTTCTGGCCGCACCGGACGTGGCGACCCTGCGAGCTCGCGCAGCCGCGGTGCGCGACGCCCTGGTCTACACGGTCAGTCCGCTTCCAGAGCAGACCGCCGCCGGATGACCGCCTGCCGATTCTCCCGTCAATGCCGAGCAAGGTGACGGTGATCCCGAGCAACGTGTCGGCGCGGGCTGTCAGACAGCGTTGAATCCGCTTTTCGCCCACTCCACACTTCACGCCACGACCGCACTCCAACCCAACGCACAAAGGGCTTACCGGCCAATGATCAGCCACCGAACCGGGTGCGAAACACCGAGTTCCGAGGGCGTGTACGTGGCTGCCCAAAACCCCTGAATACGCCGTCGATCAATTGATCAGAAGCCCCTTGTCGCACGTCACCGTCGTCCGGTAGGTTTTTTAGATATCGAGAACTGCCGCTTCAACCCCACCGAGGTGACGCAACGAGTTCCTACGCACCGAGATGCCCGCTAACGACCGAACCACACATTTGCCTCAAGCATCCGCGCCTATACACATTTTTCGTCAATCAATGCTCGTTCACTCTCGACAGTGAGGCCACGTAGCTATGTCACTCATGAGCACTGAACAGTTCGAAAAGTTCTTCGAGCCCTACGCCCCCAATGTGCAAGGATTCTACGAGGCACCTTTCTGGGCCTTCTCCGACGCGCTGGTGCGTGCACTCATGGACAAACATCTGGGCGTCCAGGCCGGTCAGCACATCCTGGACGCCGGAGGTGGCACCGCCCGTTGGGCGCTCTGGGCCGCCGAGCACTTCGATGTGGACGTCACCGTCGCCGACAAGTCGGAGAAGATGGTGGAGGAAGCGCTCCAGAACGTCGCCAAGTCGCCCTTCGGCGAACGCGTCACCGTGGTGCTGTGCGACCTCGAGGACGCTCCCATGCTGGCGGACGAGTCGTTCGACGCCGCCATCTCGACCTACGGGGTACTCAGCTTCCTGGACCAGCCGGCGGCGGCCTTCGACACCCTGGCACGCGTGCTCAAGCCGGGCGCCCAGGGCATGTTCATGTCCCACTCGCTCTCCAACGCGCTGCACTCGAAGCTGAGCCGGGACGGCGTCACCCCGGAGGAACTCGACACCCTCCTGAACGACCAGATCGTGCGCTGGGCCGAGCACGTTCCGCCGCTGCGCGTGTACTCCGCGTCCGACCTGCGGAAGCTCGGCGAAGGGGCCGGCTTCGAGGTTCCCCGCGTGTACGGTGTCCCGCTGCTCACCTACCCGGGCCCCGAGGACTTCGGCTACCCCTACGAAAAGCTCGGCTTCGTGTCGAACGCGCTTCAGGACCGGGAGTTCTTCAACGCGGCGCTGGCAGCGGAGCTGAAGGCCTCGGAACGCCCGGAATGGGCCGACCGCGGGGTCAACCTGATGGTCCACGTCCGAAAGCCCGCCGATGCCTGACGCAGGGGCCGGTGTCGAGATGCCATACGCGCAACTGGCTCCCATCTATGACCGGTGGACGGCCGAGAACCCGTACGACCGGTGGGCCGACTTCGTGGAGCGACGGCTGAAGCAGCACGACGCCCGGCGCGTCGTGGACCTGTGCTGCGGCACGGGACGCCTGACGCGGCTGCTTCGCGGGCGAGGCTTCGACGTCAAGGGGATCGACGGGTCCGAGGAGATGCTCGCGCAGGCCCGTGCGATCGACGGCGAGGGGGCGGACTACCTACTGCGGACCCTCCCGTCCGCCGATCTCGGCGGCGCGTACGACGCCGCGTTGTGCACGTTCGACAGCGTCAACTACATGGCGGCGGACGGCGAGCTCGCCGAGCTGCTTCGCGGTGTGGCTACCGCCCTGCGGCCCGGGGGTGTCTTCATCTTCGACGTGAACACCCAGCGGAAGATCGAGCAGGTTTTCGGCTCCTCGCACTTCGGCGACGACCTCGATGACTTCGCCTATGTCTGGCGCAATCGTTACGATGCGGCGACCCGGAGCATCGAGTTCCTGATCACCTTGTTCACGCGCAGCGATGGCGCGAGCTTCAGCCGGGCGACCGAGTATCACCGGCAGCGGTGGTTCACCGAGAACGAACTCGAAACAGCCTGTGCGGAGTCGGGATTCCGGGTTCTGGAGGATCTCGACGACTACACCGACAACGCCGTGACGCCGGATACCATGCGACGCTGCCTGGTCCTGGTCAAGGAATGACCCATAAGCTGCTCTACCCTTCGCCACTGCGGCCCGGTGACACGGTTGCCATCGCTTCTCCGTCGAGCCAACCGCCACCAACCCCTGCGCGGTTTCGTCGTGGTGTCGCCTTTCTCCGTGCGTCGGGGTTCGAGGTTCGTGTGCCTGAAGGAGCAGCCAGGTCAGAGCCTCGATCCCCGGCGCAACGCGCGGAAGAGCTCAACGCTCTGCTCATTGATTCTTCCGTGCGCGCGATCATCGCCAGCATCGGTGGCTACAACAGCAACGCCCTCCTACCGATGCTGGATTTCGACGCGCTGCGTCGAGACCCGAAGTTCCTCGTCGGCTACAGCGACATAACCGCTCTTCACCTGGGGATCCTCACCCGGGCCGGAGTTGTCTCGTTGCATGGGCCGACGCTGCTGCCGGAGTTGGCGGAATTCCCGGCGCCGCAGCCCGTTTCGGAACAGGAACTGCTGCGCTTCTTGTCCGGGCCCTGGGAGGGCCCTCTTCCCCACGTGCCCGCGTGGACGGATGAGTTCCTCCAATGGGATCAGGACGATGTCCGGCCCCGCACGAAGGCGTCCGGGCCGGAGCAGCGTTGGCTTGGCGCCGGGAGCGCGTCCGGGCCGCTGATCGGCGGCAACCTCGAGACCCTCGAGGCGCTGCTCGGCACCGCCTATTTCCCGAGTCTGAACGGTGCGATCCTGTTCTGGGAGACCTGTAACACGTCGCTCGGCCTCATCGAGCGCTCGCTGGATCATCTGGAACAGGCCGGCGCGCTCGACGACCTCGCCGGCGTGGTCGTCGGCCGCACCTTCCGTGCACCGCCCGAGCTCTCCACCGAGATCGAGAAGGCGATGGTCCGCCGACACGGTGGCAGCGGGATACCGGTCGTCCTCAACGTCGACATCGGGCACACCGATCCGATGCTGACCTTGCCGATCGGCCATCAGGCATCGCTGGACGCCGACGCGCGGGAACTCGTGCTGGCACCCCGGCCCGCCGAGGCACTCCGATGAGTTCCGCACTCGTTGTGGGCGGCCGGCGCGGACTCGGCCGGGAGGTGGCCGAGCAACTGGAGCAGGCAGGTTGGTCCGTTCTGCGCACCGGACGTTCACGGGCGGACCTCGAATCCGCGGACGGCCGTGCTCGCGACTACGAGCCACTCGATCTCCGTGACGACAGCTCGGTGGCGCGTCTCGCCCACGCCCAGGCGTCGCGCGGCAGGACGTTGGATCTCCTCATGATCAGTGCCGGGAGCGCATCGCTGGGTGGCATGACCGAGCTGGAGCCAACCACGTTCCTCACGATGCTCGACGAGCACGTGGTCGGGACCTATCGCCTGGTCCGGCAGTTCCGTCCGCAGCTGGCCGCCGCTAACGGTCACGTGATTGTGGTCCTGTCACGGATGGGCAGCCGCCCACGGCCGCACGGCTACGGGTACGGAACGGCGAAGGCGGCATCGGGGTTCCTCACGCAATGCCTGGCCATGGAGCTGGAGCCAGACGGGATTCGATTCAACTACGTGAGTCCGGGGGCGATGGACACCGACATGTTCCGCACCGCATTCCCTGGCCGAGATCCCGCGACCGCCCTGGACGTGGGGGATGTCGCCCGGACGATCGTCGCGCTGACGACGCCGGAGTTCCACCATCTGTCGGGCGCGGTCATCGAGATCCCCAGGCCTCGATGACGGCTGATCCTTGAGCCGCACGAATTCCAGTCCGGAAATCACATCATCCCGAGGGGGTAGGGCCGGTGACAGAAGACAAGCAACAGATCACCGCTTTCCATGACTCCACGCCGGATCTCGACGATCCTGGGACGCTGCTCGGCAGATTGCGCCGGGACGGCTACCTCTTCCTACGTCAGGTCGTGGATCCCGAGCTGCTCGAACGCGTACTCGCCGACTTCACCCGTCCGATCAGCGAGAGCGGCTGGTTCCTCGGTGATCCCGCCGACCGGCGAGCCGATCCGGCCAAGTTCACCGTCGAGCCGCAGGAGAACTACCGGCGCGTCTACCACCAGGCGTACCGGTCGGAGGCGTTCCACAGCGTGGGTCACTCGGTACGGGACAGTCTCCTGGAGCCGCTCCTGGGCGAGGCCGCGCTCATTCATCCTCGCCCCATCGGCCGCATCGTCTTTCCGGCCTCCAGCGCTCCTCGCAACATGGACTTCACCACGCCGGCCCATCAGGACTTCGTGTCCGTGCAGGGCACGACCAACGCGTACACCTGTTGGGTGCCCCTGCACGACGTCTCCTGGGAGGACGGGCCGTTGGCCGTCGCCGAGGGCTCGCACCTGACCGGCGTACGACCGAGTGTCCCTGCCCGCGGCACCGGCGGCACGGTGATCGAGGATGTCCCGGACGAAGACTGGCGCAGCGGCGAGTTCACCCGCGGTGACGTCGTCATCTTCAATTCGCTGACGGTCCATCGCGGATTGCCGAATCGCTCCGATCGTTTCCGGATATCGACCGACTTCCGGTTCCAGCCGTTCACCGAGCCCATCTGTGACCGCAGCCTCGCACCGTCGACCTCCGCGCTCGCCTGGGACGCGCTTTACTCCGCCTGGGAGAACGAGTCGTTGAAGTACCACTGGGATCGGCCGGAGCTTCGGACCGTCTCGTTCGACTTCCGCTACGAGGAAGAGCGCAACCGACAGGCGATCGAGTACGCGAGGCGCGGCGACAGCCGAGCGATCTCGTCGCTCCAACGGATGGCTGTGCACGACCCGGACCCCGCTCGTCGCCAGCTCGCCGGTGAGCTGCTCGCGTCGTTGAACGCGGCCGTCTAGTGCCGGAGACCGACAAGGACCGACATGAGAAGTGAACTGGCCCAGGACCGCCCACCGGCTGATCTGGTTCGTCGGGTGGAGCTGCTCCTCGGTCCCGTCCGGGACTGGCAGAAGGTGGTGCGCGGCTTCACCGGGGCCGAACGATGGCTGGTGGTCGGCGACGACGGCAACCCCCGGTTCGTCAAGGCGGCCACGGACGAGCTCACGGCCCGTTGGCTCCGGGACGAGGCGGTGATCTACGAACGCGTCGATGCGCCGTGGTTGCCGGAGGCGATCGCATGGGACGCGGGCGGAGGCCGTCACCCGATCCTCGTTCTCGAAGGACTGCACGAGGCGCAGTGGCCCCCGCCCTGGGACGCCACCATGATCAAGCTGATATTGGAAACTCTCGACGCGGTCCATGCCATCGAACCTGACTTCCCGCTTCCGCTCCTGCGGGACGACGTCGAGCTACTTGGTGGTTGGGACGTGGTGGCGCAGGACAGAAACCCGTTCCTCGCGACCGGGCTGGTGTCCGCCGGCTGGCTGGACCGGGCCCTGCCTTCACTGAGCAAAGCGTCGGCCGCGGCGTCGGTCGACGGAACCTCTCTGCTGCACCTCGACATCCGCAGCGACAACCTGTGCTTCACATCCGGAGGTGTCCGGATCGTCGACTGGAACTGGGCCGCGATCGGCAATCCGGTCTTCGACATCTGTGCCTGGCTCCCGAGCCTACGAAGGGAAGGCGGCCCGTTGCCGGACCAGGTGCTGGCCGGGCAGGGCGAGTTCGCTGCCGTGCTCGCCGGCTACTGGTGCTCCCAGATGGGCCTTCCCGACACGGACCCGCCCTCGGGTCGTCGGGTGCTCCAGCGCGATCTCGGGAAGATCTCACTCAACTGGGCCGCGCGCGAACTCGGGCTCGACGCACCGGACGGCACGGCCGACACGAGGCGACCGTGAACCGGCCCGCTCCGTACGCCGAAGCCCGTGCGATGGGCCTGCGACGGGTCGATCCGCAGGAGTGGGCGAGCCTGCGGGCCATGCACGAGACGCTCAGGTCGGCGAGCTGGGACCGCCTGTCGGCTCCGCTGATCGCGCCATGGTCGGACAACCGGTGCACCTTCGTCGGCATCCCGGTCTCGGCGGGCTCGCGCCTGGGGCCCCGTCAACACTTCACGACCGCGGCCGGCGCCACCGGCGCCTTCTCGGTGCGCACCGTGGGTCTCGACTTCCAGCTCGTGCCCGGGGAGCGCCTGCGCCGACAGCGGCTTCCCCTGGCGGTGTACTCCGTGGGCGATGCTCTCCGGACCGACGGCAGCATCGAGCACGACGTGCTGCTCGCCGAGGAATGGTCGCGGCCCGAGCACTCCGCGAGCGATGACCTCATGACCGTTCTCGCCTCCTCCGGATGGCAGGTCGCGCACGAGACCACCGACCTGACGTCGGTGTTGCGGCGGGTCCGGACCTGCGGAGTGAGGATTGCCCGATGATCCCCGACGTGAGCCGGAAGATCCCCGCATACCGGCGACGACTGATCGCGGCCGGTTATCTCAGCCGCCATCACATCGGCGCCGGCTACACCAACCTCACCGGCGACGGTCTCGACCTGGCCGAGCGGCTGATGGCGACCTTCCATGACCTCGTCGCCGCGCACTGGTCCGTGGACTGGGTGGCGCACGACGCGGTGATGAGCGACCGGACGAGACTCGACACCGCCCGTGGAATGTCCGAGAACTTCGACTGTTACCTGCTGGAGGACGGCCGACCCGTACTCTTCGATCTCAACCTCGCGCACCTGCGCTGGCTTCGAGCGGCAGCCCTGGATCGGACCGCCCGTGCCGTCGTGTCCGCGAGTGGGATCTACCGACCGGTCGCGCGCACCGAGCCCCTGATCCGCGACGAGTACATCGCGCCGTTCATGGCGATGCACGTCGTCGTGCCTCGCGACCAGTTGACCGAGGGGTGGGCGGCCGTCGAGGACATCCTCGCGGGCATCGCTGCCGCAGTCGGCGCTCCCCTGCTGCTCGTCGAGCAGCCTCCGCCGCCGCACTACGCCGACCGGTGCCTCGCGGCCCTCATGCCCGATCCGCGGGACTCGCTCGAACCGTGGTCGCTGGCCTACGAACTCGGGCCGGAGTTCCTCGCTCACCTCGACGCCCCGGACACCGCAGTCCTCGAGATCGGAATTTCGGGACGTCTGCTCGCCTTCCTGGCCCAGCTGCAGACCGGTCTCGCCGCGGCCTTCGCAAGTACGGTCGCGCCCCTGCACGTCCATGTTCGCGGCGAAGACCCCCGCGCGGAGAGCACGGACATCGGGCTGCGCTGCCGGGTGGACCGCAGACCGGTGCCCGCCGGCGCGTTGGCACCGGTGCTCTGGGTGCCGGGGCAGGCCAGGGCGGCGCTTCTCGTGGAGGACTACTCCCGCTGGTACCCGGTCGACGACCCTCGCAAAGACCTGCCCGAGCTGCTCCGCCGAGCCGACAGGTTGCTCGCCGACGGCGCGACGCAACGGCTGACCGACATCATCCGCGGTGCTCACGCCGTACATGGTCGCCCTACTCGCGGGTCGCTGCGGGTCCTGCGCGCCCCCACCCCGGATCTTGTGGGCCAGCACCTCGTACGGCGGTCCTACCAACCTGCATGACTCACCGTGACCGCCGAGAAGCGCTGGTCATCGGCGGCGGACCGGGGCCGCCGCGTCTGACTCGCGGGGCGCCTCCGGACCATCCATGCTCGACAGTCAGCGTCCTGGTCCGCGCAGCGCATCGGGCCGGCAGATCAGCTAACGTCGACGACTCGGGCTGAGGTACTAGGCTAGTCTCTCCAGATGGATACGTCGCGACTGCGTCTTCCCGAGCAGCGCCGAGCAGTCCCGGAGCAATTGAATGACAGCCCCCGGAGCAGGTGCGGCTAGACCTCCGGGCACCGGGGCCTGCTCTTCTCCCTTTCCGAGCGCAGCCCGCACGCGTTTCCGCGTCCACGCGAGTCGGGGCCAGGCCCGACCGGACCAGATGGAGATACAGGACGATGAGCGACATGACTTCGAACAGTCATGAGCACCCGGAGAACGACGGTACGCCGCCGTTCCGCTATTCGGCCGCATTGGCCGGCCGTATCGAGCTGGAATGGCAGCAGCGCTGGGAGAAGGAAGGCACCTTCTACGCCGCCAACCCCACCGGGAACCTGGCAGGTCTTGCCGGTCCCAAGCGCAGCTTCGTCATGGACATGTTCCCGTACCCGTCCGGTTCGGGCCTACATGTCGGGCACCCTCTCGGGTTCATCGCGACCGACATCTACGCGCGCTTCATGCGGATGAACGGCCACAACGTCCTCTACACCATGGGGTACGACGCCTTCGGGCTGCCCGCCGAACAACATGCCATTCAGACGGGCACCCATCCGCGGGTGACGACCGAAGCCAATATCGAGCGCTACCGCGACCAGCTTCGTTCGCTGGGCATGTCCTACGACTACCGACGCTCGATCACGACGATCGAACCGGATTACTACCGCTGGACGCAGTGGCTCTTCCTGCAGATCTTCAATTCTTGGTACGACTCGGAGCTCGACCGGGCGAGGCCCATCGACACCCTGGTGGAGCAGTTCGAGCGCGGTGAGCGCGCGGTGCCGGGCGGTCGGGCGTGGGCGGAGTTGTCTCCGCTCGACAAGGATGAGGTGCTCAGCGAGTACCGGCTCGCCTACTCCAAGGAAGCGCCGGTCAACTGGTGTCCGGGGCTGGGCACCGTGCTGTCGAACGAGGAGGTCACCGCCGACGGGCGTTCCGAGCGTGGCAACTTCCCGGTCTTCCGCACCCGGCTGCGTCAGTGGATGATGCGCATCACCTCGTACGGTAATCGCCTCCTGGACGACCTGGAAGGGCTGGACTGGCCCGAAGCGATCAAGCTGCAGCAGCGCAACTGGATCGGTCGTTCCGAGGGCGCACGCGTCGAGTTCGCCGTCGACGGTGTCGAGCGATCGATCGACGTCTTCACCACCCGTCCCGACACACTGTTCGGTGCCACGTATCTGGTGCTGGCGCCCGAGCACGACATGGTGGACGAACTGGTGCCCGCGACGTGGCCGGAACAGTCCTCGCTTCCGGACACCTGGACCGGCGGGTACGCCACACCCGCCGAGGCTGTCGCTGCCTACCGGAGGCAGGCCGCCAGCAGGTCGGAACTGGAGCGAATGGCTGAGGATCGCGCCAAGACCGGCGTGTTCGTCGGCAAATATGCTCGCAACCCGGTTAATGGGGAACTGCTGCCCATCTTCGTGGCCGACTACGTACTGATGGGTTACGGCACCGGCGCCATCATGGCCGTACCGGCGCATGACCAGCGTGACTTCGAGTTCGCCCGCGCCTTCGCACTGCCGATCCGCTGCGTGGTGGAGCCCAAGGACGGACGCGGCACGGACGCGGCCGAGTGGCCCGATGCCATGGTCTCCCATGACGCACGACTCGTGAACTCCGCCAACACGTCGGTGTCCCTGGACGGGCTCACCGTCGCCGAGGCCAAGAAGCGCATCACGGCCTGGCTGACCGAGCAGGGTCCCGGCGAAGGCATGGTCAACTTCCGGTTGCGGGACTGGCTGTTCAGCCGGCAGCGGTACTGGGGGGAGCCTTTCCCGATCGTCTACGACGAGGACGGCGTCGCGCATGCGCTGCCGGAATCGATGCTGCCCGTCCGTCTGCCGGAGATCGACGACTACGCTCCGCGCACCTATGACCCCCAAGACCTGAGCAGCACCCCGGAGACGCCACTGTCCCGGTCCGTCGGCTGGGTCGAGGTCGAGCTTGATCTGGGCCGGGGGGACGGGCGGCGCCGCTACCGGCGTGAGACCAACACCATGCCGAACTGGGCGGGCTCGAGCTGGTACCAGTTCCGTTACATCGATCCTGACAACCAGCAGGCCATGGTCGACCCCGCGAACGACCGTTACTGGATGGAGCCGACGGAGCACAAGCCGCACGGCGGAGTTGATCTGTACGTGGGCGGCTCCGAGCAGGCCGTCCTGCATCTGCTGTACGCGCGCTTCTGGCAGAAGATCCTCTTCGACCTCGGGCACGTCTCGTCCGACGAGCCGTTCCACCGGCTCTACAACCAGGGCATGGTCACCGCCCACGTCTACCGGGACAGCCGGGGCTTCCCGGTCCCGGCGGCGGAGGTCGAGGAGCGCGACGGCGGTTGGTACTGGAAGGGCGAACAGGTCAGCCGAGAAGCTGGCAAGATGGGCAAGTCGCTGCGGAACGCGGTCTCGCCGGATGAGATCCGCGAGGAGTACGGCGCCGACACGCTGCGGCTGTACGAGATGGCGACCGGCCCCCTGGACGCCTCCCGCCCCTGGGACTCCCGAGCCATCGTCGGGTCCCACCGGTTCCTCCAGCGGCTGTGGCGCACCATCGTGGACGAGCACACCGGCGATCTCGTGGTCACCGACGAGGAGCCCGACACCGAGACCCTGCGGGCCCTGCACCGGGCCATCAACGGGATCGCGGCCGACCTGTCGGGGCTGCGCTTCAACACCGCGGTCGCCAAGGCCATCGAACTGGTCAACTTCCTGGTCAAGCGGGGCAGCACGCCGCGCGCGGTGGCCGAGCAGGCGGTGCTGCTCGTGGCTCCGCTGGCCCCGCACATCGCCGAGGAGCTCTGGCAGCGGCTGGGATACCCCACGTCGTTGGCTCGTCAGCCGTTCCCCGTGGCGGACCCGGCATACCTGCGCCAGCCCACGGTCACCTGTGTGGTGCAGATCCGGGGCAAGGTCAAGGCCCGGCTCGAGGTGGCCCCCGAGATCGACGAGGAAGAGCTGCGCAAACTCGCCCTCGCCGAGCCGGCGGTGGTCTCCTCGCTCGGGGACGCCGAGGTGCGCAAGGTTGTTGTGCGCGCACCGAAGCTGGTGAACATCGTCATCTGACGGGTGGTGGGTGGCCGGGGAGCACTCCGGCCACCCACGTCCGGCAGGGAGCGCGACCCCAAGAGGTGACCACAGCTACTCGTTGGGACCCGTCGATCAACGCGCGCCCGTACGTGGATGGCATCGACGACGTTGGGTGGGCGGACGATAGGCTGCGGTCGGCGTCCGACTGACCTAAGGGGAACGGGTGATAGGCGGAACAGTTCACGTGGTGGTCGCGGTCTGCGGGCATCGGGCGTGAACAACGGGCTGCGCCCCGGTGACCCGACCCGCCTCGGCGGATACGACGTGTTGGACCGGCTCGGCGACGGTGGCATGGGAACTGTCTTCCTGGCCCGCTCGCCGCAGGGACGGCGGGTGGCGGTCAAGGTCGTCCGTCCGGAACTTTCGCACGACGACGAGTTCCGGGGCCGATTCCGTAGCGAGGTGAACCGCGCGCGCCAGGTCCCGCCGTTCTGCACCGCCGAGGTCCTGGACGCGGACCCGGACCACAACCCGCCATACCTGGTGGTGGAGTACGTCGAGGGCCCCAGCCTGGCCCAGGTGCTCCGGGAGCGGGGGCCGCTGGGGGCGGCGCAGCTACACAGCATCGCGGTCGGGGTGGCTACCGCGCTCACCGCCATCCACAGCGCCGGGGTCATCCACCGGGACCTGAAGCCGGCGAATGTCCTGGTGGCGCTGGGCGGGATCAAGGTCATCGACTTCGGTATCGCCCGAGCTTTCGAGGCGACGAGCCAGCACACCCGGACCGACCAGATGGTTGGAACCGTCTCGTACATGGCTCCCGAGCGGTTGGACACCGCGTCCGGTCATCCGGTGGGCCCGGCTGCGGACATCTTCGCCTGGGGTGCCCTGGTCGCCCATGCCGCCACCGGCCGCAACCCGTTCGGAGGCGACTCCGCTACCGCCACCGCGATGCGGATCCTGACTCAACCGCCGGATCTGACCGGGCTCGATGGGCCGTTGCGGGAGTTGGTCTCCCGGGCGTTGGAGAAGGATCCCGCTGCTCGTCCCATCGCCCGAGACCTGCTCGATGGGTTGTTGACGGCAGGGTACGCGAAAGGTGCTGGAGAGTCGGCCCAGCTTCCGGGCGCGACGCCGGCGGCGAGTGCGCTGCCGGCCGCGGGTGGTGCTGACCGGGACGGGCGGTCGACGCCATCCGGTCTCGTCACTGCCGGTCGCCCGGGCTGGGGCCGGCGTCGCTGGCTCACGGCGGGCGGGGCAGCCGCAGCGGTGATCGCGGTGTTGGTGTCCACCTCCCTTTTCGGCCCGCGACTGCTCAACAGCGGGTCCGAACCGGATCACGTTGGCTCGACGTCGACCGGCAGCCCGGCACCGAGCGCACCGGCGACCACCGTGTCCGCGGCCACATCGGGTACGCCCACCGCGTCACCGTCGAGGAGCACGGACCCGACCCGGGCGATCCTGACCGGTCAGCGGCGAATCCTGCTGCACCTGGTGGAGATCGACCGTGACCTCAAGCTGCCGTTCCACGGTGAGCTCGAGGCCGGCGACGGCACCGGCAAGGACGCGCTCTTCGTGCTCGAACCGGTCGGCGTCGACTTCATGATCAAGTCATTGAATCCGGACGTCTCCCACCGACCGTGCCTCGGAGTCAAGATCGATTCAAAACAGTACGCGTCGTTGGTGGGAGCCGAGTGTTACGCCTCCGCCGCAACCGTGTTCGCGCTGTCCCGCGAGGGCAAGGACGACAAGGGACGTACCTCCTACTCGATCATCAGCGACGAGTACGGAGTCGTGCAGTGGAGCCCGACGAAGAAAGCGATCTACGTCGAGCAGCTCGGTGACGCCCCGATCGACACCACGTTCAGTCTGGTCGACCGTGGCGCGGTCTGACTGACGGGGCCGGATCAGCGGCGCGGCTAGAGGAAGTCGCCCGATGTCTACGAGGGCGAGGATCGGGCTGCCCGGCGGCGCTCGGCCGTCGCGTTGGCATTGCTCGCCGGCCACGAGATGTCCCGTCGGCGAAGCCGAGCGAACGGAACGGCCCGTCGCGATCCCGACCCGCAACCGATCGGACAGTCCGCAGCTCACGCTTGAGTCTGCGGGCGGCGAGCCGCCGTACGGTGTCGGTCGCTGACTCGTCACTCCGCCGCTGGCCGGTCCGGCCCGTACCCCCGATGGTGCTGGCCCGGCGCGGAGGTGGTCCTCCGCGCCGGGCCGTGAATTCGGTCCGGGTCAGGCGGCCGCGCAGCTGGCCGTCGCACCCGGGCCGGTGCCGGTGCCCTGGAAGCCGAAGTTGGTCGACTGCCCGGCGCCCACGTGTCCGTTGTAGCCCACGTTGGTGTACCGGACGGTTCCGCTCGTGCCGCTGGCCTGCGCGTTCCAGACGCCGGTGACCGCGGCGCCGCTGGGCAGCGTGATCGTCACGGTCCAGCCGTTGATGTCCGCAGAACCGGCGGTGACCGTCACGCTCGCGGTGAAGCCACCGGACCACTGGTTGAGCGCCACCGACGCGGAGCAGCCGTTACCAGTCGGCGGAGGCGTGGTGGGCGGGGGCGTGGTGGGCGGGGGCGTGGTGGGCGGGGGCGTGGTGGGCGGCGGGGTCGTCGGCGGAGGCGTGGTCGGAGGCGGCGTGGTCGGCGGGGTGGACGTCGGCGGCGGGGTCGTCGGCGGGGCCGTCGTGGGCGGGTTGGGCACGCCGTTGGCCAGGCTGTAGGCCAGGTCGGGCTGGAACGAACCGGCGGTGTAGCGGCAGCCGTCCGCCTCGCCCGGAGGCTTAACCCAGAGGTACGCGTCGATGTTGCTGTCGCCGGTGTTCGTCGTCGGGTACATACCGATACGCCGGTCGGTGTTGTCGTCGCCGCACCAGTCTCCGCTGGCGCCACCGTTGCGGCTGGTGTCGATCACCTGGCGCTTGCCCGAGATGCCCATGCCGTTGAGGGAGGAGATGACCGCTCGACCGAAGTTGGCCTCGTTGGAGGTCGAGTTGTAGTTCGACACGTTGCTGAAGAAGCCGTCGGCGTACTGCACGCCGGCTGCCCGCAGCCGGTTGGCGGTCTCACCCGCACTGTTCCAGGTGGAGTGGCCGGCGTCGAGGTAGACCTTGGCGTTGGGGTTGGCCGACTTGATGGTGCGCGTGGCCGTCGAGATCGCCTGGCTACGGGCGTTGATCTCGTTGGTGTTCAGGCAGGTCAGCAGGGCGAGCGAGTCGGTCTCCAGGATGATGATCACGGTCTGGTTGCCCAGCCCCCGGGAGAAGTTGGACACCCAGCTCTGGTACTGGTTGAGGTCCGGCGCGCCACCGGCGCTGGCGCCGCCGCAGTCCCGGTTGGTGATCTGGTACACCGCGATCACCGGGATCTGCTGCGCGGCGTTGGCGGCGCCCACGTACGCGGCTGCCTCGGACTGCGCGGTCGAGATGTTGAAGTTGGCGAACCAGCGGGTCTGCGGCTGGCTCGCGATCTTGTCGCGGATGACGCCTGCGCGCGAGTCGCCGGGGTTTGCGGCGACCCAGCGTACGACCGCCGAACTCGGGTCGCGGTAGAGCGGGCCGGAGATGGTGCCGGCAGACGCGCTGCTGACGGCGAGGCATACGCCGGCGGCGGCAGCGCCCGCGACCGCGGCCACGCTGAGGGCCGTGGATCTGCGTCGCCGGAGGGAGAGGATAGCCACGTCGTGTTTCCTCCTGATCACATCGATGTATCTAAGTTCATGGGAGCGTTCCCATGAAGGTAGCGGAGGCGCGCGCCGCTGCCAAGGTGCGCGAAACTTCCGGTGTCCGGCCACCGGCGGGCGTTCCTGGCCGGACGCGGGTGCCGCCTCACGCCTCGCGCCTCGCGGCGCAGCAGGATGGCGACGGCGACCCAGGCGGCGACCAGCCAGACGCCGAACCACGGCTGCCCGAGCAGTGCGAGCATCCCGCCGCCGAGCACGAACCACCCAGCCTGGAACGCCCGCTTGACCGGTGGACGGAGCGCCACCCGGGCACGCGGCGAACCGAGCACGCCCCAGAGCCCGGCGAGCAGCAACGGCACCGCGACCGCGGTGAGCAGCCGGGCCGCCGCGGGCGCGTCCAGCGCCCACCCCCAGCGGGCGCCGATGGCGAGCACGGTCAACTCCAGGAGCAAGACCAAGAGGAGCCCGAACCCACGAATCACGCCTCGCAACCCCGACCCGCCGGTCAACGCTTTAATCTCGACGG
The DNA here is from genome assembly GCF_049841635.1 of Micromonospora sp. DT44. Lineage (NCBI taxonomy): Bacteria > Bacillati > Actinomycetota > Actinomycetes > Micromonosporales > Micromonosporaceae > Micromonospora > Micromonospora sp. DT44. The sequence goes on from NZ_JBNCKS010000007.1 coordinate 28,282, forward strand.
AGCCTCGGCTATCAGCCATAGCATTATGGCTAGTGGCATTAGCCAAAACGGTCAAGTGACGCACCAGCCAGGGCCAGCGGCGGCAATCGACCAGCCCTTCCTTGTTGGCGGAACATTGTTCCGCTACGGTTACCGGAACAGTGTTCCGCAACTATGGCAGACCGACCTCACCGCAGAGGAAGCACCGCACCATGCGTACCGAACAGGCCCTACAGCGACTCGTCGCGATCAAGCCCATCCGAGTGCCCACTGAGGGACGCGGCATCGACCTCCAGGTCAAGGTCACCACGCCGGAGTCCGGCCGGGACCTACCGCTGATCGTCTTCTCGCACGGCAACGCCTGGTCGATGGACGGCTACGAACCCCTCGTCGACCGCTGGGCGGCAGCCGGCTTCGTCGTCGTCCAGCCGACCCACCTCGACTCCCGGCGCAACGGCATCGGGTTCGACGACCCACGGTTCGGCACGATCTGGCGCGTACGGATCGCCGACCTGCACGCGATCCTCGACAACCTCGGGGACATCCTCGACCAGGCGGGCCTGCGCGGCCGCGTCGACGAGGGACGGGTAGCCGCCGTCGGGCACTCCTGGGGCGGCCAGACCGTGGGCACCCTTCTGGGCGCTCGCGTGCTCGACACCGGCGGCACGCCGGGCGAGGACTTCTCGCACCACGCGGTCAGGGCCGGGGTCCTCATCGCGGCGACCGGCACCGGCGACAGTCTCACCCCGTTCGCGGCCGAGCACCTGCCGTTCATGCGACCTGACTACTCCACCATGACCACGCAGGCCCTCGTCATCACAGGTGGCGAGGACAAATCGGCGATGTCGACCCGCGGGCCAGACTGGTTCACCGACGCCTATCACTTGAGCCCCGCGCCCAAGAGCATGCTGACCATCGCCGAAGGTCAACACACGCTCGGTGGCATCGCCGGCGAGAGTGTCGCCGAGACCACCGACGAGGACCCGGCGCGCGTAGCGCTCGTCGCCGACGCCGTCTCCGCGTACCTCCTGGATGTTTTCGGGCTCGACGGCGCCGCCTGGAAGGACCTCGGCGAACGCGCGGCGCGCGGCGACGGCGCCTACCACGTCGAACACCGGTAGGAGCGGTCCAGCGCCAGGCCCGGGACGTACCCGACGCCTGATGCGAGCCGACCCCGGCGGTGACCGCGCCCGAGGGTGCGGTCACCGCCGGGGCACAGCGGAACCAGGGCTACGGGCGGAGGGCCGCCGCGGCGGGGGTCCAGGTCGACTCGTTGCGGACGTCGGCCACCGTGATCCCCTTGGCGATCTTCTTCAGCTCGGCCTGGGGCAGCTGGTCACCGAGACCCCCGGAGCTGACCTGGAGGACGACCGTGCCGTCGGCGCTCCAGATGTTGCAGAAGCCACCGCCGGCGTTGCGGCCGCCTCGGTCGGACGCGGCGTAGCACCTGGTGGCACCGGGCTCGGGCGACTGGTTCGAGCTGGTGTTCGGGGTGACGAAGATGTTGAACCCGTTCTCGATGCCGTCCTCGGCCGAGTCGTAGGGCGCGGTCAGACCCGAGGTGGGCGCGGCGGGCTTGGTGTACGTCGCGCCCCCGTAGTCACCGGCGCGGGCCGCCGCGATGCCGTCGAGGCCGGGCATCGCGTGCGTGCCGATCTGCAGCGGCTGGTAGCCGGCCGGAACGTAGCCCACCGTGAACGGCACCAGGGCCGGCGTCGGCCTGCTCGGCTTCAGGCCCTCGACCAGGCCGCTCAGGTCCTCGAAGGTTGGCGTGGCCTCGTCCGAGGAGACCGACGTGACAGCGGCCCAGGCGTTGTCGGTGTACTCCCAGGCGAACAGCTTGTTGCGCGTGTCCGGCTCGTTGCGCGGGTCGAGGCCGACCGGCAGGGTCGCCCGCACGGCCTTGCGCCCCGCCACGGTGACGTTCGTGCCGCCCTTGATGCCGGCGGCGTCGAAAGCGCCCGGTCGGTAGACGGTCAGGTAGGCCCACAGGTTCGGCTTGTCGTCGGCGGCCCCCTTCTTGCTCTCCATCTCGGTGCCAACGCCCGCCTCCTCCTCGCTCACCGGCCTGTCGTTCGAGTCGTGACGGCCGGAGTAGACGGAGGCGATCTGGTACGCGGTGGACGCGACGATCGGGTCCTGCACGTGCAGCGTGCCGGCGTCGTACCCGGTGAAGGTGAAGGTGAACGGCTCGGCGTCGGACCACGCGGCCGGGCCGGGCTTGGACATCGTCGCGGCGGCCGGTCCCGGAGCCGGAGTGGTGTTCTGTTCGGCGCTCAGTGCGGGCAGGACGAGCACGCCGGCGACCGCGACCGCGACCAGGCCCGCCGCGCCGGCCGACGCGAACCCCGCCCGGCGACGCCGCTCGGCCCGCCGCCCCGACGCGATGATGTCGTCGACGGTACGGGCCATCGGCGGTTCGTCGCCCGTCACCGTGTCCACCAGGTCACGCAACTGCATTGGTCCACTCCTCCATCGGCTTCCCGGTGAGATTGACGCGTTCGCCGGCGAGTGACTCGCGCAGCTTCGCCAGCCCCCGCGAGGCCTGACTCTTGGCCGCGCCGACCGTGCAGTTGAGGACGCCGGCCGTGTCCTCCAGGCTCAGACCCAGGTAGTGCCGGAGCACGACCGCGGCCCGCTGCCGGGCCGGCACCGCGTCGAGCGCCACCCGCAGGCGCATCCGCTCGTCCGTCGCGGCGGCCGGATCCCGCACCACCACGTCCGGCATGGCATCACCGGTCGGTCGCTCGCGCCGCCACGGCCGACGGGTCTCGTCGATCGCGGCCCGGTAGACCATGGTCTTGACGTACAGATCGGGACGGTCCAGCCCACGCCACCGTGGGTAGAGCTTGATCAGCGCGTTGGCGACGGCGTCCTCTGCCGTGTGCCAGTCGCCGCAGGTCACGTACGCCAGCTTGCGCAGTGACGCCATCTCTGACGTCACAAACTCGCGGAATGCCTGCTCGTCTTCGGCTTTCACGTCGACTGCCTCCTCGTGCCGGAGGTAGAACGGAATCGCCGTACCGGGAAGTTGCATGGGCTGGACAAGTAGTTGTGTGACTACCGTGCGATGTCACCGTCACGTCCGCCGGCCGGGAGCTGATCGCCGCCGCGAGTGCCTATGCTCGACGGGTGGACGACAGCGGACGGGCGATACTGACCGGGGTGTTGCAGGCGGCCGAGGACGCCGCCCCGGTGGAGGCGGTCGAGGCCGTCACGGGCACCATCGCCGCGGCGCTGCACGCGTCCAGTGTCTCGCTGCTGATCGCCGACCTCAGCGGTCGCGCGCTGGTCCGGCTGACCCACCAACCGACCACCGACAGTCCGGGCCGTCGCCAGGACGAGGAGGCCGCCGAGGTCCTGCCGTTCGACGGCGGCCCCTACGAGCAGGTCCTTCGTCAGCAGGGCACCCAGGTGCTCACGGGCGACGGCCGGTGGACCGTGCTGGCGCCGGTCACCGAACGCGGCGAGGCCATCGGTCTGCTGGAGATCGCCCTTCCGGAGGAGCCGGACGAGTCGGTCATCACGCAGATCGCCCGGACCGCGCACGCGCTGGCGTTCGTGGTCATCGCCAACCGCCGGCACACCGACCTGTTCGAGTGGGGTCAGCGCAGCAGCCCGTTCACCCTCTCCGCGGAGATCCAGCGTCGGCTGCTGCCCGCCGCGTTCACCTGCGAGGCCGGCGCCTTCGCGCTGTCCGGATGGCTGGAACCGGCGGCCAGTGTCGGTGGCGACACCTTCGACTACAGCCTGGCCCGGGACCTGCTGCACGTCAGCGTCACCGACGCGATGGGGCACGGCGTGGCCAGCGCGCTGACCGCCACCCTCGGGGTGGGCAGCCTGCGGAACACCCGCCGTCGTGGCGACAGCCTCGTCGCGCAGGCCGACCAGGCCAGCCGGGCCATCGCGGACAACGCCAACGTGCCCGGCGCGTACGTGACCGCCGTGCTCGGCCGGATGGACCTGCGTACCGGTCACTGCGAACTGCTCAACGCCGGGCACGTCCCGCCGCTGCTGGTCCGGGGCGACCGGGTCGTACCGGTGGAGCTGCCCAGAAACTTCCCGCTGGGCATGTTTCCCGAGGAGCGCTACCGCAGCGGGGAGGTCTCCCTGCTCCCCGGCGACCGGCTGGTGATCGTCACCGACGGGATGCGCGAACGCAACGCCGCCGACCTTGACCTGGTTGCGGCGCTGGTCGAGATCGCCCACCTGCATCCGCGCGAGGCCGTCCGGGCGCTCTCGGACCGGGTGTTGGCGATCGCCGGCCCGGTGCTGACCGACGACGCGACCCTGCTCATCATCGACTGGTACGACGGCCACGGGCCACGCCGTACCGCCGCCGGCGCTGACATCACCCGCGCCAGCGCGGACTGAAACGACGCTCAGGACGCCGCCGAAGAAGCCTCCTCGGCCGCCTCGACGGTGTCGAAGGATTCGATGACCCGATCCACCGATGTGATCGACAGCACCTTGCGTACCGGCGGCTGAGCTCCGGCCAGGCGGAGCCAGCCGTCCCGCGCCCGCATCGCCTTGTAGGCGATCACGAGCGCGCCCAGGCCGCTGGAGTCCATGAACCCGACGGCGGCGAGGTCGACCACCACCACCCCGGCGCCGCTCTCGACCGCCTCCAGCAGCCCGTCCCGCAGACGCGGTGTCGTGCTCATGTCCAGATCGCCGGCGACCTCCACCACCGTGCCGACGCGCCCTCGCCGGGTTGCCAACGCGAACTCCACCACTCCCCCTCACGTGCGCCGACCCGCTGCGCGGTGCCTGCTCGCCCCCTACCGTGCCAGATGCCGACGCCGAACGCCTTCCAAGGTTCCCGATCCGTCGTGGCGGCACGGGTATCGGGGCCCCCGGCCGTGGGTATGACAGGGTGATCCGGGCTGGCGACGCACGGGTCTGCGAGGGGGCTGAGCGATGCGGGTGGACCTGACAGTGTCGCTCCCGCGCCAGCCGTCGGCGGTGGCCCGAGCCCGGCACCTACTCGCCACCCTGCTGAGCCTGACCGACATCGGCGATGACGTTCGCGCCAACCTGGCGGTCGTGATCAGCGAGGCGTGCTCGAACGCGGTGATCCACGCCGATCCCAGCAGCGCCGTCGACCTCACGATCAGCATCGACGGCGACGTCTGTGTCCTCGAAGTCGGCAACCGGGGCAGCACCCCGGACGCCGCCAAACTCGACGCCGACCTTCCCGCGCCGCTGACCATCGGCGGCCGTGGACTACCGCTGATCGCCGCGCTCTCCGACGTGGCCACCTTCGTCGACGGGCCACCGGACCAGGTGCTGCTGCGCATCACCAAGAACCTCGGCGAGGTACGAGCAGCGCCGTAGCGCCGACCCCTCGCGTCGGGCCGCAACCCACTCGACACGGCATTGACATATTTCACTGCCAGATCTAGCGTCGGGGCCGAATCGATTCGGCCGTGGACCGGGTGCTCCGATCGACGGCCGGGCGTGGCGTTCGGGCGTACGACGTGGCCACCGACGATTCGACGACCCTCTGGTCCCGCTTGGGCGGCGGAACCAGCGGTGCAGACCCGTGACGACGAGCCGGTCGGTCCGTGGGCACACCGCATCGGGGTTTCGTCCGCGCCGAGCGGCGTCGGCAGCGGTGAGCGGTGGCGTGTCGTGGTCGCCGTGGATCCCCTCACCTATCACTTCGTGCCGATTGGCGGGAGCCCATCATGACAGGACGTAGACCCATCCTCGGTTCTCTTGCGACGGCGGCGCTCGTCGTCGCGACCGTGGGTGCGGCGATAGTGACCGGTGGCGTGAGCACCACCGCGTCGGCCGCGAACGTCGCAGCGGCCGCAGCAACCGCCGGGTGCGGCAAGGCGCCCACGCTGACCAGCGGTCAACGGTCCATCCAGAGCAGCGGTCAGAACCGTAGTTTCATCCTGCGGATCCCCGACAACTACGACCGGAACCACCCGTACCGGCTGATCTTCGGATTCCACTGGAACGGCGGCACCATGAACGACGTCGACGGCGGCGGGTCGGACGGTGCGGCCTGGTCCTACTACGGCCTGCGCCAGCAGGCCAACAACAGCACGATCTTCGTCGCCCCCCAGGGCAACGGAAACGGCTGGGCCAACCCTGGCGGCCAGGACGTCACCTTCGTCGACAACATGATCAGCCAGATCGAGGCCGACCTCTGCGTCGACACGTCGCAGCTCTTCGCGCTCGGCTTCAGCTACGGCGGAGGCATGAGCTACTCGCTGGCCTGCTCCCGCGCCAACGTCTTCCGCGCTGTCGCCGTCTACTCCGGCGGCCAGCTCAGCGGTTGCGGCGGCGGCACCCAGCCGATCGCGTACATGGGCATCCACGGCATCGGGGACCCGGTGCTCAACGTCTCCGCCGGACGTTCCCTGCGCGACACGTTCGTGCGGAACAACGGATGTACGGCACAGAGCCCTCCCGAGCCGAGAGCGGGCAGCCTGACCCACATCACCACCACGTACTCCGGCTGCCGGTCCGGCTATCCGGTGGTCTGGGCCGCCTTCGACGGCGGGCACACCCCCGGCCCGGTGGACGGCGGCGGGGACAGCGGCGCGCGGACCTGGACCAAGGGCGAGGTGTGGCGGTTCTTCACGCAGTTCAGCAGCACCGACCCGACGCCGAGCCCGACCGTGTCGCCCACCGGCAATCCGACCACCCCGCCACCGACCACCCCGCCACCGAGCAGCACGTCGGCGGTGCGCAACACCGCCTCCGGCCGCTGCCTGGACGTCAACGGCGCTTCGCAGACGAACGGCTCGGCGGCGATCATCTGGGACTGCCACGGCCAGAGCAACCAGAGCTGGACCTCGACGGCGTCGCAGGAACTGCGGGTGTTCGGCGGCAAGTGTCTCGACGTCAACGGCGCCGCCACGGCGAACGGCAGCTCGGTGATCATCTGGGACTGCAATGGCCAGTCCAACCAGCATTGGCGGTTCAACTCCGACGGCTCGATCACCGGGGTCGGGTCCGGTCGGTGCCTCGCCCTGGTCAACAACGGGACCGCCAACGGCACGCGCGCCGAGATCCGGGACTGCAACGGCGCCGCCAACCAGCGGTGGACCCGGAGCTGAGCCCGGCGGTCGCGCGACGGTAGGACCGTGGTGCTGCCGCACCACGGTCCGACCCGGCGGCGGAGCCTGACTGCTCCGCCGCCGGGTCACCCGGGCACTCTCCTCAACAGACCGCATTCATCAAATCTTTTTCGACCGCTACTCGAAGTCCGTCGATGCAAATGGCGGTAATTGGGCGTGGCTGCGGCATTGACCGTCGATCTATGCGGTGCTTAACATATGACGTCTGCTCATCAACGATCTTCGATCATCGGCCCCAGTGCCTTGCGACAGCTCGACAACCTGCCGTACGGCTTCGGGTGTCGGGACGGTCCGGGAGGCGAATCAGATGTTCGGTAGAGAGAGTCGTCAGCGCGGTGCTGGCGAGGCGGCACGACGCCGGTCATGGCGACACACACGGCGTCCACGTCGGTTAACCGCCGCGCTGGTGGGGGCGCTCATGGGGGCGGCAGCCGTGCTGACCGCCGTCGCCTCCCCCGCTCAGGCGGCGACCGCCATCACGATCAACGGCGGATCCGGCGGACGGGCCCTCGACGGGATCGGCGCGGTCAGCGGCGGCGGTGGCAACAGCAGGCTGCTGATCGACTACCCGGAGCCGCAGCGCAGTGACATCCTGGACTACCTGTTCAAGCCGGGCCGTGGCGCTGCGATGCAGCTGCTCAAGACGGAGATCGGCGGCGACACCAACTCCACCTCCGGCGCCGAGCCCAGCCACGAGCACACCCGGGGCAGCATCAACTGCAACCGGGGCTACGAGTGGTGGCTGATGGAGCAGGCGCGGACGCGCAACCCCAACATCGCCCTGGCGGGCCTGGCCTGGGGAGCACCGGGCTGGATCGGCAACGGCAACTTCTGGTCTAACGACTCGATCGAGTACCTGGTCGCCTGGCTGGACTGCGCGGGCACCCACGGGCTGACCATCAACTACCTCGGCGGGTGGAACGAAAAGGGCTACAACGCCACCTGGTACAAGAACCTGCGGTCCACCCTCAACTCCCGTGGCTACAGCAACGTCAAGATCGTGGCCTCGGACGACTTCGGCTGGGGTGCCGCCGACGAGTCGCTGCGCGACCCGGCGTTCGCCAACGCCGTACAGGTCTTCGGCAGCCACTACGTCTGCGGCTACCGCAGCGCCCAGTCCAGCTGCCCCAGCTCGAACAACGCGATCTCCACCGGCAAGGCGCTCTGGGCCAGCGAGAACGGCTCCGACGACTACAACGCCGGAGCGCAGGCGCTCGCCCGGGGCATCAACCGTGGCTACATCGACGGCAAGATGACCGGCTACATCAACTGGCCCGCCATCGCCGCCATCACCCCCAACATCCCGTGGGCGACCACGGGCGTCGCGGTGGCCCAGCAGCCCTGGTCCGGCGCCTACTCGATCGGCAAGAGCGCCTGGGTCATGGCACAGACCACGCAGTTCACCGCACCGGGCTGGCGCTACCTCGACGGATCGAGCGGCTACCTCGGCGGCAACCGCAACAACGGCAGCTATGTGTCGCTCAAGTCCACCAACAACAGCGACTACAGCACCATCATCGAGACGATGGACGCCGGATCGGCGCAGACCCTCGACTTCACCGTCACCGGCGGACTGTCCACCGGCACCGTCCGCGTCTGGTCGACGAACGTCAGGTCGAACAACACCGCCGACCACTTCGTCCGGGGCAGCGACCTCACGCCGAGCGGGGGCCGCTTCTCGCTCACCGTCCAGCCCGGCTACGTCTACAGCATCACCACCACCAGCGGGCAGGGCAAGGGCACGGCGACCAGCCCGGCGCAGGGCACCCTGAAGCTGCCGTACAGCGACACGTTCGACAGCTACGACGTCGGGCGTGAGGCCAAGTACCTCATGGACCAGCAGGGTTCGTTCGAGATCGCCACCTGCGGGGGCGGCCACTCGGGCCGGTGCGTCCGGCAGATGTCCGAGCAGACGCCGATCTTCTGGACGTCCGGCCAGGCCGAGCCGTACACGCTGTTGGGTGACCTGAGCTGGCGCAACTACACGCTCTCCTCCGACGTCATGCTGGAGAAGTCCGGCTACGCGCAGCTCATCGGGCGGGCGAACACGTACAACCACCAGGGGCCGCAGAACCTGAACGGCTACTACTTCCGGGTGACCGACGGTGGCGCGTGGTCGATCCGGAGCAACAACACCAGCGGCAACTGGCGCACGCTGGCCAGCGGAAACACCTCGGCGCTGGGCACCGGGCGCTGGCACACCCTGGCGTTGACGCTCATCGGGAGCACCCTCACGGCGAGCATCGACGGCACCACCGTCGGCACGGCCTCCGACTCGACCTGGGTCGCCGGCCAGATCGGTTACGGCACGGGTCAGGGAGTCAGCGCCCAGTTCGACAACCTCTCCGTCACGCCGGTCGGCAACTCCGGTGAGCCGGCCCCGACCGGGACCATCCGAGGCGCGGGCTCCAACCGGTGCCTGGACGTCAACGGCCAGAGCCAGGCCGACGGCTCGGTCGTGCAGATCTGGGACTGCAACAGCGGCGCCAACCAGCAGTGGACGCTCACCAGCAGCAACCAGCTCACCGTCTACGGCAACAAGTGCCTCGACGTGGCCAGCAGCTCGACGGGGAGCCGCGCGCGGATCATGACCTGCAACGGCGGCGGCGGCCAGCAGTGGCGCGTCAACAGCGACGGCACGATCACCGGCGTCGCCTCGGGGCTCTGCCTGGACGTCAACGGCGCGGGCACGGCCAACGGCACCGCCGTGCAGATCTGGACGTGCACCGGCGGCAGCAACCAGCAGTGGATCCGCGGCTGAGCGGGTAGCGGGTCCACGCGAGACCCGTACCCCCGATCGATGGCTCCCGGCCGCTCACCCGAGCGGCCGGGAGTCGCCGTTCGGGCGGCCGGCGCGGGCTCCACGTCGGAGGGTGAGGGCGTATCGTGTGCTGGCTGCGCCGCCTCGGGCCCATCCCGGGTGCGGCCGGCGGCCGTCACACGGGGGAGGTCTGATGGCGCAGTTCCCGAACGCGGACTTCGGCGCGGCGACCGAAGACTTCGTCGCTTCCTGGACGGCGGGCATCTCCGAGCGGGCCGCCCGTGCGCACGAGTTGTCCGAGCGCGTGGCGGCGATGTCGGCGACCGCCGAAGGCGCGGACGGCGCGGTCCAGGTCACCGTCGCCGCGTCCGGCGCCATGACCGACCTGCGGCTCGACGACCGGGTGCTGCGCTGGCGGGCGGACGAGATCGCCGCCGAGGTGCTGGCCGTGATGCGCCGGGCGCAGGGCCGGTTGGCGCCGCAGGTGGCCGAGGCGGCTGCCGAGACCGTCGGCGCCGACTCCGAGACCGCCCGCGCCGTCGTGGGCAGCTACGAGTCGCGCTTCCCGGAGGTGCCCGAGGAGGACGAGCAGGGGTACGGCCCGTGGGGTGACCGTGGGCGCTGAGGCAGCCGGCTTCGAGGTCACCACGGCGGCGGTGACCACCCACGCCCGTTCCGTCGATCGGATCTCCACGGGGATCGGCGTCGCACACGACGCGGCGGCGTACGTCCGGATGGGTGCCGGCGCGTACGGGCACCTGCCCGTCTGTCAGGCGCTCCCCTTCCTGCTGGACTTCCTCCAGGGCCCGGCCACCGAGGCGCTCGCGGCGGCGCAGGAGGCGTTGCACAGCGCGGCCGGGGCGCTCGACGAGACGGCGGACGCCTACCACGACACCGACGCGACGATCTCCGCCTCCCTCGGGCAGATGCACCGGTGAGCACCGACGTGGCGAACCCGCTGATCGCGGCCCGGCAGGACACCACCACCTCGTACAGCGGCCTCGGTCTCGTCGAGAGCCTGGTCGACCTGCGCAATGGCATCGAGAGCGGCTCCTGGGTCGACCTGACCATCGGCGGCTTCGGTACGTCGATGGAGGTGCTGGCGACCTGCGTCGACCCGATCGGGTCGATCGTCTCGTGGGGCGTGGCCTGGCTCATCGAGCACGTCAAGCCGCTCTCCGACGCCCTCGACTGGCTGGCCGGCGACCCGGACCAGATCACCGCGTACGCGCAGACGTGGCACAACGTCTCCCGGCAGGTCAACGACCAGGCCCTCGCCCTGTCCGAGGCGGTCCGCACCGAGATCGCCACCTGGACGGGCCCCGCGTCCGAGGCATACCGCCGCTACAGCGACCAGCACCTGCGTCACCTCGCCGGCCTGGCCGACGCCACCGATCTGATCGGCACCGTCGTCGAGGGCGCGGGCCTGCTGGTGGCGCTGGTCCGGGAACTGGTCCGGGAACTCATCGCCGACTTCGTCTCGGTCCTCGCCGTCCGGCTGTGGGTGTGGCTGGCCGAGGCCGGACTGACCCTGGGCGCGGCCACTCCCCTGGTGGCGGCGCAGGTCTCCTCGCTGGTCGCCAAGTGGGCCGCCAAGGTTGCCGGGCTCCTCACGGCGCTGGCCCGCAGCGTCAGCCGCCTGCGGCCGATCCTCTCCAAGCTCGGCGAACTGCTCGACGCTCTGCGCACGGCGTTGCGGGGCCTGCGGCGTACCCCGGGCGGGTCGCGCTCCACCGACATGCCGGCCCCCGGTCCGGGCGCGCGCGGCTACACCGACCCGGCGGGCGGCGGCCAGCCGCCATGGGCCCGGCAGGACGACTGGCCACCCGACGTCGACCGCGGGCCAGGGCCGGGCGGCGGCGGACCAGGCGGTGGCGGGCCCGGCGGCGGCGGGCCCGGCGGCGGCGGGCCCGGCGGCGGCGGGCCCGGCGGCGGCGGACCAGGCGGTGGCGGGTCGGGCCACGATGGCGGCACGTCGCACGACGGTGGCACGTCGCACGGTGGTGAAGAGCCGACGGACCCCGACGGGAGTGCCGCACCGGACTCCGGCTCCAACGCCGATCCACTGATGCCCGATCATGCGAGCGAGGCCGAGTTGCGGCTGCTCGGCAGAGAGGTGCACAGCATGACCGAACTCGACCCCGGCGGACACGTCAACGACGCGTACGACGTCACGTTCACCGACGGTACGCACGGCGTCTACAAGCCGAACGTGCCGGAGAACGAGTTCGTCCAGGTGCGTTCCACCATCCCGGAGAACGAGTTGGCCGCGCGTGAGGTCGCCGCCTCGCGCCTGGACGAGGATCTGGGCTTCGGCCTGGTGCCGACGACGGCGCGCTGGGACGGGCCGCACGGGGCCGGGTCGATGCAGGAGTTCGTGGAGAACGCGAGCCCGGGCCGCCCCACCAACGCCTATTCGGCCGCCGAGGGCGAACGGATGGCGGTCCTCGACTACATCAGCGGCAACACCGACCGGCACATGGGTAACTACCTGACCGGGCCGGACGGCCGGCTGGTCGCCATCGACCACGGTTACTCGTTCCCCGAGTCGAACGCCGAACCGTTGCGCTCGGACTTCGTGACACAGCAGATGAACCGGCCGTTGAGCCCGGAGACGATGGCCCGGCTCCAGGACACCGACCCGGCGGTGCTGGCCGACCGGCTGCGCGGCACCGGCCTGAGCGAGCAGGCGTTGTCCGGTGCGATGGACCGCTTCAGCGAGATCCGTGCCCGGGGCACGATCACGGGCGAGGCGTGGAACGCCTTCCGCCCGCCGAGCCCGTGGTGAGTGGGCCGTGGTGAACCAGGAGGCAGGCATGACCGAGCAGGCGGCGACCAGGGTGGCGCTGTACACGTTCGCCCAGCACACCAATCGTCGGGTGGCCGAGTTCAATTGGCAGCCCGGCCAACCGGTGTCGCTGACCGTCCTCGATCCGGAGTGGGGGGCGCTCGCACAGGACTTCTACGACAACGGCGTGCCGGTCGGCGCGCAGCGGGTGTCGCCGGAGGCCGGCCCGGAGTTCATGCGCGCGTTGCTGCAACGGTTCCGCATGAGCTACTACAAGTTCGTGGACGAGAGCGCCTGACCCACGCCCTACCCGGCGGCTTCGCGGCCCTTTTCGTATCCTGGCCAGGGTGAGCGGACCGCGATCCAGCGGTGCGGCGGCGGAAGGCGTGTCGGAGAGGGGCGACCGAAGCATGACGGCGGTACCAGACCAGCGGGCGACCGCCGTACGGGCTCCGGACGCCGGGCAGGCGGCGCAGGAGGATCTGCGGACGCTGTTCGGGCAGTCCATCGCGGTGTTCGCGTCCCTTGTGGGGCCCACGCACGTGGTGGAGGCGGCGAACCCGGCGTTCTTCGCCGCCATCGGTTCCGAACGCGCGCGCACCGGGATCACGGTCGCCGAGATGCTGCCCGAGTTGGCCGGTCAGGGCTTCCTCGACCTGCTGGACGAGGTCTACCGCACGGGTGAGCCGTACACCGGTCGGGACGCCCGGATCATGCTGGGTGTCGGGCCGCACGCGCGGGAGGCGTTCTTCGACTTCACCTACGAGCCGCGCCGCGACGCCGACGGCACGGTGACCGGCATCCGGGTGATCGGCGTGGAGATCACCCAGGTCAAGCACGCCCAGCGGTTGATGGCCGAGCACCGCGCCCTGCTGGAGCAGATCGCCCGTCAGGCGCCGCTGACCGAGGTGCTGGACGGGATGGCCCGCTGCATCGAGGATCTGACGCCCGAGCAGGTGCTCGTGTCCGTACTACTCGCTGACGAGGACGGCCGGCACCTGCGCCACGGGGCCGCGCCGAGCCTGCCCGAGTTCTACAACGAGGCCATCGACGGGATCGCCACCGGCGAGGGTGTCGGCTCGTGCGGCACCGCCGCGTACCGGCGGGAGCCGGTCATCGTCACCGACATCGCCACCGACCCCTTCTGGGCGGACTTCCGGGATCTGGCGGGGCGGGCCGGCCTCGCCGCCTGCTGGTCGATGCCGATCCTGGCCCGCGACGGCGGCCTGTTGGGCACCTTCGCCATGTACCACCGCGCGCCGCGCGTGCCGCAGGACACCGACCTGGCCCTGGCCCGGGTCTTCGCCGACACCGCGGCCCTGGCCATCGAGCGTCACCATGTCGAGCAGGCGAAGACGGCCGCCGAGGCGCGCGCCAGGGCAGCCCACGAGGAGCTGGCGAAGGCGGTACGCGCGGAGCGGCAGTTGCGCGCCGAGGCGGAGCAGCGTGCGGCCGCCGCCGCGGAGCTCACCGAGCGGATGCGTAACGCCGCGGCCGCCCAGGCCGCCCGACCGCATCCGGAGCACTGCCAGCTCGGCGGGGTTCAGGGCTGCTCAGCACCCGCCAGGATCAAGATCGCCGATTCGTGGGGCGACTCGGCCTGGGGCTGCGACACGCACGTGGAGGAGGCCATCCTCAACGTGCGGTCGGTGTTCATCGCCAGCGAGGAGCTCGGCGGCCTCGCCGCGTACGTCAACCGCTGACCGCGCCGGCGCGATGGCCGGTCAGGCCGCGACGGCCGCCCGGACGTCGTCGTTGGCCTCGCGCAGCCGTGCCGCGGCCTCCTCGGCGGTGCAGTGCGCGAGCAGCAGCACGATGGCCGTCTTGGCGTGGCCGCCCGCCGCGGCCAACGCCCCCGCGGCCGTGTCGAGATCGGTGTCGGCGGCCTCGGCGACGATGCGACGCGCGCGGTCGACGAGCTTGGCGTTGGTGGCGTTCATGTCGACCATCAGGTTGCCGTAGACCTTGCCGAGCCGGGCCATCGTGGCGGTCGAGAGCATGTTGCAGACGAGCTTCTCGGCGGTGCCGGCCTTGAGGCGGGTCGAGCCGGTGAGCACCTCGGGGCCGGTGGGCACCTCGATGGCGACGTCGGCGTGCCGGCTGATCACCGCGTCGGTGTTGCAGGCGACGGAGACGGTGCTCGCTCCCCGCGCGCGGGCGTGTGCCAACCCACCCACCACATACGGGGTACGACCGCTGGCCGCGAGCCCCACCACCGTGTCGCGGTCGCTGACGCCGATCGCGTCGAGATCGGCGACGGCACGGTCCGGGTCGTCCTCCGCGCCCTCGACGGCGACGCCGAACGCGCCCGCCCCGCCGGCGAGCAGACCGACGACCCGCTCGGGCGGCGTACCGAAGGTCGGTGGGCACTCGACGGCGTCGAGCATGCCGATCCGGCCGCTGGTGCCGGCGCCCAGGTAGATCAACCGACCGCCTCGGCGCAGCGATGCCACGACGACGTCGACGGCGGCCGCGATGTCCGGCACGGCCCGGCGGACGGCGTCCGCGACCGTGTGGTCCTCGTCGTTCATGGCGAGGAGCATCTCGGTGGGCGACATGCGGTCGAGGTCGGTGGTGTTGTCGTTGCGGGTCTCGGTGCCGAGGGTGCTGAGGTCCACGGGGTGTTCGTTCCTCTCGCTGGTGACTCAGTCGCCGACCGGGCGAGTGCTCCCTGACCAGTTCGGCGACGCGCGCCAGATCGTTGAGAATCCGCCGGCAACGCACCGTTTGGGCCTCGCGTCCGCCCGTATCGGCAGGCTGAGACCACAGCGTAACCAGACCGGACGGGCACTGGCAAAAAGTTTCGGGTTAGTGTGGGCCAACGTCACTTATTGACAACCCCGCTGGTTGGGAGTGAACCGTGCGTCAACTCGACCTTGTCGTGATCGTGCTGTACCTCGTGGTGATCGCCGCCGTCGGACTACGCCTGTCCGGTAAACAGAAGTCGTCCAAGGACTACTTCGTGGGCGAGGGAAAACTGCCGTGGTGGACCGTGTCGTTCTCCGTGGTCGCCACCGAGACCAGCGTGCTGACCGTGATCAGCGTGCCCGGCGGCGCGTACAGCAGTCAGGGCTTCGGCAACGTCGAACTGGCTCTCGGTTACGTGATCGGCCGCGTGATCGTGGCCGCGGTGCTCATCCCGCTCTACAAGCGCGGTGGCTTCGTCAGCGCCTACCAGTACCTCGGTGAGCGGTTCGGCCTGAAACTCCAGGGCCTGGCGTCGATCACCTTCGTCTTCACCCGCCTGCTCGCCGAGGGCGTACGACTGTTCGCCTCGGCCATCCCGATCAAGCTGCTCCTCGACGAGTTCGGGCTGAACGTCGGCTACCAGGCGATCATCGTCGTGCTGACGCTGATCACGGTGGTCTACACCTACCTCGGTGGCATCAAGGCGGTCATCTGGACCGACGCCATCCAGATGGGCCTCTACCTCGGCGGGGCGATCCTGGCCGTCGCGGTGCTCAGCCACGCCATCGGGTTCGACGGCTACTCGCAGGCGTTGGACGCCGGCAAGTTCCAGCTCTTCGACACCAACTTCGACCTCGCGCACGTGCTCACCAGCCCGTTCGCCCTGCCGACCGCGATCATCGGTGGCGCCATCTTCGCGATGGCCAGCCACGGCTCGGACCAGCTCATCGTCCAGCGCATCCTGTCGACCCGCACGCTGCGCGAGGGTCAGCTCGCGATGGTCTCCTCGGGCATCTTCGTGGTCATCCAGTTCGCGGCGTTCTCGCTGGTCGGGGCGCTGCTGTGGTCGTACAACAAGGGCCAGACCTTCAAGGAACTGGGCCTGAACAGCACCGACAACCTGTACCCGAACTTCATCCTGCACGCCCTGCCGGTGGGCATCTCGGGCCTGCTGGTCGCCGGCATCCTCGGCGCGGCGATGGGATCGCTGTCGTCGGCGCTGAACTCGATGTCGAACTCCACCGTCGCGGACTTCATCCACAGCTTCTTCAAGAAGGCGCCGTCGGACGACGTCATGCTCCGACTGGCCCGGGTGATGACCCTGGTCTGGGCGGTGTTCATGGCGATCTTCGCCTGCGCGTTCAGCTCCAGCACCGGAAACGTCTACCTGACCGGTCTGACCATCGCCGGCTACACCTACGGAGCGCTGCTCGGCGCGTTCCTGCTCGGCCGCCTGGTGAAGCGGGCCAACCAGATCGACGCGGTGATCGCCTTCCTCGTCACGATCGCGGTGATGACCTACATCGTCCGCTACGTCAAGATCGATGTGACGACGGCCGGCACCACCACCGCGACCGCCATCGCCGCCCAGTGGCTGGTGCCGATCGGCGTCCTGATCACCCTGGCCGTCGGCGTGGTGTCGAGCTGGTTCCACCCGGCCCCGACGCCGTACGACCACAGCCGCGTCGACGATGACGACGAGACGACGGCGGCACCCGTGGGCCGGGCATGAAGGAGACCGCGATGCGCGTGATCGGCCTGATGTCCGGCACCTCCTACGACGGCATCGAAGCCGCCGCCGCCGAGTTCGAGCTGAACGGCGACACCCTGCGGATGCGCCCGCTGGGCCGGCTCAGCCACCCGTACCCGGATGAGCTGCGCGCCCGGATCGCCGCCGCCCTGCCACCCGCGCCGACCACCACCGAGGCGATCTGCGTGCTGGACGCCGGCATCGGCCAGGCGTTCGCCGAGGCCGGCACGCGAGCCCTCGCCGAGCTGTGCGAGGGGCGGGCCGACCTGGTCGTCTCGCACGGCCAGACCATGCACCACTGGGTTGAGGGCGGCGTGGTCCGGGGCACCCTCCAACTGGGTCAGCCGGCCTGGATCGCCGAGGCAACCGGGCTTCCGGTCGTGGCCGATCTGCGCAGCCGCGACGTCGCGGCCGGTGGACAGGGCGCACCGCTCGTCGCCCTCTTCGACACGCTGCTGCTACGCGGTCTGCCGGGCATCCCGGCCGCCCTCAACCTGGGCGGGATCGCCAACATCACGGTCGTCGCGCCGGACGCCGACCCGCTCGCGTTCGACACCGGGCCGGCCAACGCGCTTCTCGACGCCGCCGTACGCCACTTCAGCGGCGGCGTCGAGGAGTACGACCGGGACGGGCGCGGGGCAGCCGCCGGGCAGGTGAGCCCGGCGCTGCTGCGGCGGCTGCTCGACGAGCCGTACTACCGGCTGCCCGGCCCGAAGAGCACCGGCAAGGAGCTGTTCCACCTGCCGTACCTGCTCGCCGCCCTGGCCGACGTGCCCACCCCGGATTCGCGGGACGTGCTGGCCACGCTCACCCGGCTGACGGCGGTCACGGTGGCCGACGCCTGCCGCGCGCACGGTGTCACGCGGCTCGTGGTCTCGGGCGGCGGGGCGCACAACCCGACGCTGATGGGCATGCTCGTCGACGAGCTGCCGGGCGTCGACCTGACGTCCAGCGACGAGGTGGGTGTCCCGTCGGACGCCAAGGAGGCGCTGGCGTTCGCGCTGCTGGGCTACCTGACCGTGCACGGTCTGCCGGGCACCCTGCCCTCGGGCACCGGCGCGCGGCACGCCTCGGTGCTCGGCAGCATCACCCCCGGCCGCGAGCCGCTGCGGCTGCCCGCGCCGGGCGGCACCGCCTCGACCAGGCTGCTGATCGTCGCGTCCGACTGACCTCACCCGCACGGGAGGATCCGCCCATGAGCACCGTCGTACCCGCGCCGACCGCCGCCGGCGTCCGCGCCCGCGAGGTCGCCGACCTGCTGCGCTCCCGGCTCGACGACCCGAGCCGGGCCAGCGCCGAGCTGCCCCGGCGGCTCGCGGCGGCGCACGACGCCTCGCCCTACCTGTTCGAGCCGCAGGCGGTGGTCCGCGCCGCCTCGGCGGCCGAGGTGGGCGCGCTGATGGCCGGCGCGCGGGAGGCCGGGGTGCCGCTGACCCTGCGCGGCGGCGGCACCAGCCTCGCCGGGCAGGCCGGCGGCGCGGGGGTCCTGGTCGACGTGCGCACCGACTGGCGCGACGCGGAGGTGCTCGACGACGGGCGGCGCATCCGGCTCCAACCGGGGCTGACGATCCGGCAGGCCAACGCCCGGCTGGCCCGCTACGGCCGTCGGCTCGGCCCGGACCCGGCCAGCGAGGCCGCCTGCACCGTGGGTGGCATGGTCGCCAACAACTCCAGCGGCATGAACTGCGGCACCACCGACAACGCGTACCGCACGATGGAGTCGCTGCGTTTCGTGCTGCCGTCCGGCACGGTCGTCGACTCCGCCGCCCGCGACGCCGACGAGCGGCTGCGGGCCGCCGAACCCGAGCTGCACGCCGGGCTGCTGCGGCTGCGCGACCGGGTGCGGTCCGACCCCGGCTCGCGGGCCACCGTCGAGCGGCTGTTCGCGATGAAGAACACGATGGGGTACGGGCTGAACTCGCTGCTCGACCACAGCAACCCGGTCGACATGCTCGCTCACCTGATGATCGGCAGCGAGGGCACGCTCGGCTTCGTGGCCGAGGCCGTCTTCCGCACCGTCGAGATCCACCCCCATGCCGCCACCGGGCTGCTCATCCTGCCCGGTCTCACCGACGCCACCGACGCGCTGCCCGCCCTGCTCTCCGCAGGCGCGCGTACCGCCGAGCTGCTGGACGCGGCCGCGCTGCGGGTCAGCCAGCGCGACCCCGGCGCGAGCGCGACCCTGCGCGGGCTGACCGTCACCGGTCACGCGGCGCTGCTGGTGGAGTTCGCCGAGGACAGCGCGGAGCACCTGGCCGCGACGCTCGCCGACGCCCGTGCAGTGCTCGACCGGCTGCCGGCCGTCACCGACACCGAGCTGACCCGTGACCCGCGCGAGCGGGCCAAGCTCTGGCACCTGCGCAAGGGCCTCTACACGGCGGTGGCCGGGGCCCGCCCGCCCGGCACCACGGCCCTGCTCGAGGACATCGCGGTGCCGATGCCCCGCCTGACCGGCACCTGCGACGGCCTGATCGACCTGTTCGAGCGGCACGGGTACGCCGACGCGGTGATCTTCGGACACGCGCGCGACGGCAACCTGCACTTCATGCTCACCCAGTCCTTCGACACACCGGCCGAGATCGACCGCTACGCGCGGTTCACCGACGACATGGTCGATCTCGTGCTCGCCGAGGGCGGCACCCTCAAGGCCGAACACGGCACCGGCCGGGCCATGGCACCCTTCGTCCGCCGGCAGTACGGCGACGAGCTGTACGACGTCATGCGCGAACTCAAGCGGCTGTGCGACCCGACCGGCCTGCTCAACCCGGGCGTGCTGCTCAACGACGATCCGAGCGTGCACCTGCGGCAGCTCAAGGCCGTCCCGACGGTCGACGAGGAGTTGGACGCCTGCGTGGAGTGCGGCTACTGCGAGCCGGTCTGCCCCACCGCCGACGTCACCACCACGCCCCGGCAGCGCATCGTGCTGCAACGGCAGATCGCCCTGGCCACCGCCGCCGGTGACGAGGAGCGCCGCCGAGAGTTGACCGACGACTACGCGTACGCGGCGGTGGACACCTGCGCCGCCGACAGCCTCTGCGTCACCGCCTGCCCGGTCGGCATCGACACCGGGGCGGCGATGAAGCGGCTACGCGCCGAGCGGCACAGCCCGCGCGCGCAGCGCACCGCCGCCGGTGTCGCGCGGCACTGGAAGGCCGCCGTGACCGGCGTCCGGGTCGGGCTGAACGCCGCGCACGTCACCCCGACGCCGGTGGTCCGCGCCGCCACCGGGGTGATCCGGTCCCTCGGCGGCACCGAACTCGTACCACAGTGGAGCGACGACATCCCCCGGGCCGGCGCGTCCCGTCCGACGCCGCGCAGCGCGCCGGACGCCCAGGCGGTGTTCTTCGCGGCCTGTATCGGCAGCGTCTTCGCGGCCCAGGACGGTCCGTCCGGCGGCTCGGCGGCGGCGTTCCTGCGCCTGTGTGAGCTGGCCGGGGTGCCGGTGGTCGTACCGGCCGACACGGCGGGTCTGTGCTGCGGGACGCCCTGGCAGTCCAAGGGCTACCCGGCCGGGCAGCGCGAGATGGCCGAGCGCACCCTGGCCGTGCTCTGGGCCGCCAGCGATCAGGGCCGGCTGCCCGTCGTGTGCGACGCGTCGTCCTGCACCCACGGCCTCACCCGATTGACCGCCGCGCTCGCCGAGGAAGACCGGGCGCGGTACGCCGGGCCGCGCTTCGTCGACAGCGTCACCTTCACCGCGCAGCACCTGCTGCCGGCGCTGCCCGAGCCCCGGCGACTCGGTTCGCTCGCGCTGCACCCCACCTGCTCGACCGTGCACCTCGACGGCGTCGACGACCTGCGCACGGTGGCCCGGGCGGTCGCCGACACGGTGACCGTGCCGGACAGTTGGGGCTGCTGCGCCTTCGCGGGTGACCGGGGACTGCTGCACCCCGAGGTCACTGCCGGCGCGACCGCCGCCCAGGCCGCCGAGGTCAACCAGCGCCAGCACGACGCGTACGCCTCCTGCAACCGCACCTGCGAGATGGGCATGAGTCGGGCCACCGGGCAGCCGTACCGGCACGTGCTGGAGGTGCTCGCCGAGGCGGTCGAGCCGCCGGCCTAGCCGCCGGCCGTCGACGTCCGGGCGGTGCCCGCGCGGCGCAGCAGCGCGGCGGCGAGCAGACCACCGGCCAGCACCGCGGCGGCGCCGACCAGTTGCCCGGTCTCCAGCGCCGAGGCGAACGCGCTGGTCACGGCCGTCCGCTGCGGTCCCTCCCGCGCGGCGGCGAGCGCCGCCGGGAACGAGTCCGCGCCGACCAGCGCGGCGGGCAGCAGCGCCGCGAACCGAGCGTTCAGAACGGCGCCGAGTACGGCAATGCCGAGGCTGCTGCCGACCTCGGTCATGGTCCCGTCCACGCCGGCGCCGGCACCGGCCTTCTCGGCCGGGATCGCGCTCATCACCGCCTCCACGATCGCCGGGTTGGCCAGTGCGCAGCCGACGCCCATGACGAGCAGACCGGCGAGCAGCACCCCGTACCCGTCGTCGGACCGGAGGGTCACCGCCGCGAGGCCGGCCGCGAGCAGGGTCATGCCGACGGCGATCGCGGCGGCCAGCCCGAGACGGCGGATCACGGCGGCCGCCACCCCACTGACGTTGAGCAGCACGATGGACAGCGCGAAGGGTGCCATGCGCAGGCCCGCCTCCCAGGCCGGATAGCCACGGACGAACTGGAGGTGCTGGGTCAGCAGGAACAGCGCGCCGGTCGCCCCGAAGGTGACCAGGACGACCCCGGACACCGCGCCGACGAACTGCCGGTTCCGGAAGAAGTGCATGTCCAGCATGGGGTGGGCGATCCGTCGCTCCCAGCGGACGAACCAGCCGAGCAGGAGTACGCCGGCACCGGCCGTGCCGACCACCTCGATCGAGGCCCAGCCCCGTTCCGGCCCGGCGATGATCGCGAAGACGACCGCGGTCAGCCCCGCGGTGGAGAGCGCGGCGCCCCACACGTCGAGGCGGCCCCCGGCCGTGCCGCGGGACTCCGGCACGAGTGCCCGCCCGACGAGCAGGCAGACGAGCACGATGGGGACGTTCAGCAGGAAGATGGCGCCCCACGGCAGGTGGGCCAGGATGGTGCCACCGATCGGCGGCCCGACCGCGAAGCCGAACGCGCTGGTGGCGGCCCAGATGCCGATGGCCCGGGAGCGTTCGGGCCCGTCGAAGACCTGCATCGCCACCGCGAGCGTCGACGTGACCAGCAGCGCCCCGCCGACGCCCATCCCCGCCCGAGCGGCGATCAACTGACCGCTGCTGCTCGCGAGGCCCGCCGCCAGCGAGCCGAGTCCGAACAGGACGAGCCCGGCGAGCAGCATCCGGCGTCGGCCGTACCGGTCCGCGGCCGCGCCGGCCGTGAGCAGCAGCCCCGACAGGGCCAGGGCGTACGCGTTGATCATCCACTGCGCGTCGGCCGTGCTGGCGCCCAACTCGCTGGTGAGCACCGGCACCGCCACGGTCAGCACCGTGTTGTCCAGCACCACGACGAGCTGGGCGACGCAGAGCACGGCCAGGACGAGCCAGCGGTGTGGTGGTCGGACCGACGCCGTGGGAACGGCGACCGGCTGGGTGAGCGTCACACGGACGCCCGTACGCCGGTCGAACTGCGCGCGGTCGCCGCCTCGGAAACGGCATGGGGTGTACGCGGGAACCGACGCTGGTGCGCCAGACCCAGGGCGACCCCGGCGGCCACCAGCACGACGGCGGCGACCGCCACCGGCGGGTAGCCGACCCGGTCCGCGGCCGCCAGGCCCACCGAGGAGGCCACGAATGAGCACACCAGGCCGAACGACGACAGGACGGTGAAGTCCGTGCCGCCGGTTCCCGGACGCGAGTAGTCCATGTTCACCGTGTAGAGCACGACGTTGGCGATCGTGTAGGCCACCATGAAGCAGCAGAGCGCGGTGACGGTCCCGCCCAGTGGGGCCCGGCCGTTCAGCAGTGGCAGCAGCATCGTCGTCGACACCACGAGGGCCACCCCGCCGGCCACGAGCATCGTGCCGCGACCGAACCGCCCGATGCCGAACCCGGCGACCAGACCGGCCACGATGGCCGGCGCGCTGGTCACCACGCCGGTGACCACCCCGATCCGGCCCAGCGACCATCCCGCGTCCACCAGGGCGGGCGTGACCAGCGCGTACGCCATGCCCGCGCCGACGTAGACCAGTGGCACGACGCCGAAGGTCCACCGTCGGCAACCGGGCTGGCCGAACACCGACAGCAGCGCCCGGTAGGCGGTACCGACGCGGTCGACCCGATCGGTACGGGCCGGCTCGGAGAACCGCCACACCACCAGCAGCCCGACCGCGGTCATCGCGGCCAGCAGGCCGACCGCCGGCACCCAGCCGAACCGGTCGTAGACCAGTACGCAGGCGCCGCCGCCGAGCAGGTTGCCGAGGTAGCTCGCCGCCACCTGGATGCCGTTGCCGGTCCCCCGGTCCGCCTCCTGGAGCATCCGGACGGCGACGGCGTCCACGGCGATGTCCTGGGTGGCGGAGAAGAAGACGTACGCGGCGCAGATGGCGATGACCGGACCGAGCGCGTCGGCCGGACGGGGAAACGGCAGCAGGGCCAACAGGGCCAGCACCAGGGCGCTCTGGAGGACGAGCAGCCAGGACCGGTAGTGGCCACGACGACGCGAGCCGTACCGGTCGAGGATGGGCGCCCAGAGGAACTTGACGGGCCAGATCACGCCGACGACCTGGAGCAGCGCCAGCGTGTCCAGCGACGTGCCGCCGTCGCGCAGGATGGCGGTGAGGCCGACGGTGATGAAGCCGATGCCGAGGTACTGGGTGACGTACAGCGCGGTGAGGGTGCCGAGCCGGCCTCTCACGGGGCTCTCCAGTAGCCGAGCGAGGTCAGCCGGTCCTTGTCCACGCCCAACGTCCGGCGGATGTGCCGGGTGATGCCCCGGGTGGTGGCCGCCTCGCAGGCGACCCAGTAGTGGGCCGCGTCGTTGGCGGGCAGATCGGAGCGGACGGTGTCGACGAGGTGCTGGCCGTCGGCGTCCCGGGGCACCCAGGTGACGTCGTGGTGTGCCCGGGCGCGCGGCGCGAGGGCCTTCTCGCCCTCGTGGGCGTACTCGATCCAGACCGTCGCCGGGATGTCGGCGCCGGCGTCGAGCAGGCTGTTGACCGCCGGCAGGGAAGCCGCGTCGCCGACGAGGTAGAGGTGCTCCGGCGCGGGGTCGGGCAGTGCGAAGGCGCTGCCCTGCACGGTGGCGACGATGGTGTCGCCCACCCGCGCCGACGTCGCCCAGCGGGCGGCGCAGCCGTCGTGGAGGGCGAATTCGAGACTGAGCCGGCCGGTGGCCGGGTCGGGGTCGACGAGCGTGTACGCCCGCTGGTGCGCCCGCCCGTCGTTGTCGAACCACAGTCGTACCCACATCGTGGGGTGGACGCCGCACGCCGCCAGCAGGCCGCCGTCGTCCAGGAGCAGCCGCTGGTAATGCCCGTCCACCGACTCGGTGGCCCGCACCGTCAACTGAAAGTCCCGGCCTCCCATGGCCTTGAGGACCAGGGCTTCCCAGTTCCGCTTCACGCACCCCTCCAGGTAAGGCGAGCCTTCGTTAGGGCAGGCTAACCTACCCTCGCCGCAGGCGGAACGCGTGTCCCCCTCGCGTCACCCCAGCCCGCAGCAGCAAAGGAGCACGACATGACATACCAGGAGAAGATCACCGGCCTCGGCGAGTTCACCCTGACACCCGTCGCACCCGACCGGGACGCGGCGCTCCTGCACCGGTGGGTCACGCTGCCCCGGAACTCGTTCTGGGGGATGGTGTCGCACACCCTCGACCAGGTCCACGAGATCTACACCTTCGTCGACGGCCTGCCCACGCACCACGCGTACCTGATCCGCATCGACGGGGAGCCGGTCGGCCTGTTCCAGACCTACCAACCCGACGCCGACCCGGTCGGCGAGCGGTACGCCGTACAGCCCGGCGACATCGGGATGCACCTGCTGCTCAGCCCGGCCCGACACCTCGCCCGTGGCCTCACCGACGCGGTCGGTCCGGCCCTGGCGCGGTTCCTGTTCCGCGACCCGACCGCGCAGCGGATCGTCGTCGAGCCGGACGTCCGCAACCGCCTCGCGCTGCGCCGCCTCGTGCTGGAGGGGTTCACCTTCGATGCCGAGATCGACATGCCGGACAAGCGCGCCCAGCTCGCGTTCCTCACCCGGTCCCGCTTCGAGGCCGACCACCCGGCCGCCTGACCACCGGATCAGCGGTTCGCGCTGAGGAAGCCGATCAGTGTCGCGGCCCACCAGCCGAGCTGCGAGGTGAGGGCGGCGGCGACACCGGGCAGCAGAGCGGACCAGCGCGGGTCGTCCTGGACCGCGACGAGTCGATCCCGTACCCGGCCGAGGAAGAGCCCGTTGACGCCGACCACGAGCACCGCGACGAGCTTGACCCACACCAGCGCGGAGGACGTGTCGGGTCCCAACGCCGTGCCGCTGACGACGAGACCGACCAGGCCCAGCCAGATGAGCGGGTGAGCTGCTCGTGCCGCGTTCAGCACGGCGTCGAGCGGTTCGCGGCGCAGCAGCCAACGCAGACTGAACCAGTCCACCGTCAACACCGCGCCGAAGCCCACCACCAGGCTGGTCAGGTGACAGAAGAGGGCGAGCATCCGCCCGCCCGGGGAGAGGGTGACGTGCGGCGCGGCGAGGATCGCGAGGAGCCACCCGAGGCCCACCAGCGCGCTCGCTCCGACCAGGGTGTGGTGGCCCGTGGCACGGCGGTGGCCACCACGCCAACCCGCCGCCGGTGTGGTCGCCGCACCTCGGCCGGCCGGCACTGCCCCACCGGTACGACCTCGCCGGACGCTGTCCGGGTACCCGGTCGTCGCGGCACGATGGGCAGCCCGCGACACCCGCGTCCGACCGCCGACGGTGTCGTACAGGTCAGTGGTCCGCATCGCCGGGGCGACCCGCCAGAGCGCTCAGCTCGGCAGCCCGCGTCGCCTGGATCCGGCCGGCAAGCGCTCTCACCTCCGGGCTGCCTCCGGCGTTCTGCTCCCCTCGACACAGCACGACTGTCTGCTCGAGGTGCGCCCGGAGCAGACCGACGGCCCGGGACGGCACCTCGGTGTCGGGGGCGGCGCGCAGCTCGGTGAGGCGGTCGTCCGTCACCATGCCGGGCATCTGATGCCCCTCGTGGATGTTCTGTTCCGGGACGTTGCCGGCGGCCAGCAGGCGCCGCAGCTCCGACGCCTCGGCCCGGTGCGCCGTCCGGATGTCACCGAGGATGGCGCGCAGCGCGGGGTCGGTGGCCGACGGACGGGTGTCGACGTGGTCGATGAGCGCGAGGGCACCATCGTCCATCGGGAGCAGCAGTTGGATGAAGGCGTCGTCGGTGCCGTTGAGCAGCACCGACGCGGCAGGCGCGGGAGTCGATGACGCGGGCGCGGCGGGTTGCTCCGGACGGCCCGCGTTCCAGGTCAGACCGACGGCCAGCGTCGTCGCGGCCAGGGTCACGGCGACGCCGGCGATCCGCCAGGCGGGGGTCTTGAGCGCGGAACCGGTCATCAGCGCGCGGCCTGGAACGCGCGGCCGACCGCCGTCGCCTTGGAACCGTCGCTGAACAACCCGGATCTGTCCTTGTTGGTCGCGGGCAGGCCGAACCAGGCGTACCGCTGCACGTACGAGAGTTGGCCGAGCATGCTGGTGGCCGCGGTGAGGAAGGCGGCCTGTTGCTCCTGGGTGGGGAACACCTGACCCCCGCCGTCGTAGCGGATCAGCGCGAACTCGGTCAGCCAGATCGGCTTCTTGTACCGCTGGTAGACGGCTTGCAGGTACTGCCGGAGCTGGTCCACGGCGGCGGCCGTCGTGAAGTCGCCGCCGTACCAGTGCAGGGCGATGAAGTCGACGCGGTGACCCCGGGCCTGGGCGCCGGCCATGAACCTGCCCAGCCAACCCTGCGGATCCGCGCCGCCCCAGGCGACCGCCGGACTGCTCAGTTTGCTGCCGGTCGCCATCAGCTGCGGCCACAGGTCCAGTGCCTGGTCGACGGTCATGTTGGCCTGCTCGGGCAGGTCCGGCTCGTTGAAGCCGAGCAGGTAGGGCCCGGCGGCCCGGGCCCGGGCCAGCTCTCCGGCGTTGACGTTCTCCGCGCTGCGGATCATGGGAACGAACGCCGCCCCCTTGGGAGTGGTGATGCCGGGATGCTGGGTGCCCCAGGTGTAGTACCAACCGGCCATCGAGTTGGCCAACGCCTGACTCGCGCCCGCGAAGTTCCACACCCCGACGCCCTTGCGCGCGGAGCTGACCGCCGGCACCACCGGCGCCTTGGAGGGCGACGGACGAACGCTCGGTGACGGAGCCTTGCTCGGCGAGGCGACGACAGTGGGCGAGGCGGGCGGCGCTGCGGCCCAGGAGGGCGTGGCCTGTGGCGCGGCGGCCGGATCAGCCGGCAGGAGCACCACCAACGCGGTGACCGCGGTGACCGCCACCGCCACCGAAGCCGCGAGGGACGGCAGCAGGCCACTGGGCGCGTGCGCCGCCAGGCCGGCGACCTTCGACGACGACCCGACAGCCGGTGCGACGGTCATGGGCGCGGTCGCCTGCGGGATGTGGGCGCTGAGGCCGGCCGGCAACGGCAGCAGCGACATCCCCGCGAGCAGCCGGTCGATCGGCAGGAAGGCGGCGCCCAGGTGACCGCAGAACGCACAGTCACGGACGTGGCGGCCCAACCGCTTACGCCACAGCGGGCTCGGGTTGCCGTCCCACTCGGCCGTCACGGCGTGCAGGTCCGGACACCCGGGTCGTTCGTGTAGCGCGCGGACGACCCCGCGGGCGCTCTGGATCTGCTCCTTCATCCGGTGGATGCGTACCGCGACGTGCCCCGGCGACAGATTGGCCGCCTCGGCGATCTCGGTACGCGTCAGCTCGCCGGTCTCCTCCAACCACCACAGCGACAGCAGGTCCTGGTCGTCCGGATCGAGCCACCGGGTGGCCTCGGCGACCTCACGTCGCTGGTCGGTGAGGCCGAGCCGGAGAATCGTCATCCCGGCGAAGTCGGAGGCGGGGTCGGGCACGTTGTGGATCGCGTCCAGCCCGGCGTCCCGGTTGAGGGCGAGCCGTCGGCGCTGGTCCCAGTCGCGCACCTGCCGGATGGTGATGGCCACCAGCCAGGACCGGTACGCCGCCGGGTCGTTGAGGGTGGGCAGGTGCCGGATCACCCGTACCAGGGTCTCCTGGACGACGTCGTCGACGTCGGCGTGACCGTGCAGCGCGCGCCCGACGATGTTGTAGACCAGCGGAAGCGAGGCCGCCACGAGGTCGTCGAGAGCGCGCCGGTCGCCCTGTCGCGCCGCGACGACCAACCCGGGATCGGCAACTGCCCGACCGGCTGACGACATGGGTTCCACTCCTTGTGCGCTCGGTCCGAACAGCGCCTGTGCGCGCTGACCGCCTCCTGATCGGAGACGAGCGGTGGCAGGTCACATTACGGTTTTCTGCTCGGACCGGACACCGGCCGCGGCCGTCGGGCGTGATCTGTCCGACTCACCCTGCCGGGTGCGGCCGACACCGTTACGGTCGAGGCTGCGGTAAGCAGGTGCGGTGCGCAAGGACGGGGACGCGACATGACGGTTCAGATCGACCTCGCCGGTAAGACCGCGCTGGTCACCGGCTCGACCCAGGGCATCGGCGCGGCCATCACCCTCGGGCTCGCGCGGGCGGGGGCGCGGGTGGCCGTGAACGGCCGTACCGCCGCCAGCGTGGAGCGCGCGGCGAAGGCGCTGCGCGACGAGGTCCCCGGCGCGGAGGTCGTCGAGGTGGACGCGGACGTGTCGACCGACGAGGGTACGGCTCGCACGCTCGACCTGCTGCCCAGCGTCGACATCCTGGTCAACAACCTCGGCATCTTCGGACCGACCGAGCCGTTGGAGATCTCGGACGACGAGTGGCGTCGCTACTTCGAGGTGAACGTGCTGGCCGGTGTCCGGCTGACCCGCGCCTACCTGCCGGCGATGATGGACCGCGGTTGGGGACGGGTGCAGTACATCGCCAGTGACTCGGCCGTCGTCATCCCCGCCGAGATGATCCACTACGGCGTCTCGAAGACCGCCCTGCTCGGCGTCTCGCGCGGGTTCGCGAAGGCCGCGGCCGGCACCGGCGTGACCGTCAACTCGGTGCTCGCCGGGCCGACCCACACCGGCGGCGTGGAGGACCTCGTCGCCGATCTCGTGGGCGACAGCCTCCCGTGGGAGGAGGCCCAGCGGGAGTTCATGCGGTTGCACCGACCGCAGTCGCTGCTCCAGCGGCTCGTCGAGCCGGAGGAGATCGCCAACATGGTCACGTACCTCGCCTCTCCGCTCGCCTCCGCGACGACGGGCGCGGCGGTCCGGGTCGACGGCGGCTACGTCGACGCGATCGTGCCGTAACGGCGGGCGGTGCTCAGAACTGGACGACGTGGCCCACCCGTGGGGGCGTACGACCGGCGAGGACGTCGAGCCAGGCGTCCCGCAGCGCCACCGGACCGTGGCCGACCCGCACGTCGAGCCATCCGCTCACCTTCGGGACGAACCGCTGCCAGGCGTCGGTGAACCGCGCGTCGAGCCCGTCGCGCCCCCAGTCCCTACTGCGCTTGCGCATCTGCACGGGCGCGAAGAAGACCTCCCCGGCGGCGTCGGCGTTGGGCGTCTGGGTGGTGAGCCCGACGGCGATGTCCCGGACGAGCCGGTCGCCGAGGTGCGCGCGGAGGGCGGCCCGGGTCGCGGGCGCGCCGGACAGGTCGAGGTACGCGGTGTCGACCACGTCCAGGGTGTCGATCGCGTCGTACGGGACGACGTCGTCGTAGCAGCCCAGGGACCGCGTGAACGCGACGTTGCCGGGCGAGGTGAGCCCGATCAGGCGCGCGC
This sequence comes from Micromonospora sp. DT44, assembly GCF_049841635.1. Lineage (NCBI taxonomy): Bacteria > Bacillati > Actinomycetota > Actinomycetes > Micromonosporales > Micromonosporaceae > Micromonospora > Micromonospora sp. DT44. The sequence goes on from NZ_JBNCKS010000007.1 coordinate 58,197, forward strand.
CGCGGCGGTGCAGTTCGCAGGCGGCGGCGTACGCCGTCTTGCTCGACGCCGACGACAGCACCAGCGACCGCGCGCCGTAGAAGTCGTTGTCGACGACCTGGTCGGCCAGCATGAAGGAGGTGAAGAAGAGCGGCCGGAACAGGATCAGCAGATCCTCCTGCTCGGCCTGGTAGGCCGGGTCACCGTTGGTCGCCCGGTACGCGTTGTACGGCGAGGGCAGATCGGCGCGGTGCGGGCTCGCGTCGCGGAACCCGGACGCGTCCACCCGGTCCGGCCGGACCACCAGGTGGGCGGCGGACGGTAGATAGCCGTAGACCCGTTGGCCCACCTCGACGTCGGCGACCGTCGACGCGACCACCTCGGCGAATCCCCACAGCGGCACGAGCCCCCACGGCGCATCGAGCCCGCGCGATCCGGGCGGGAAGAACTGCCAGTAGCGCATCGCCTCGCCGAGCACCGCGTAGGTCACGTTGTTGGCGGTGAGGCCGACGCGGTCGACGCGCAGCAGCGCCGCGCCATCGGGCAACTCGGGCACGTCGCCGTCGGCGAGAGTGGTCCGGGAGAGATCGTCACGGGCCACGGCGAAGGTCCACGAATCAGCCATGGTGTGACGCTAGACAGCCTCCGAATCGCAGACAAGTGCACTGGGAGTGCAAAATCCCACTCGGGGGTCAGAGGTGGGGCGCGGTGACGTGGCGCAGGTGCCCCAGCGGCAGGTGCGGCGGCTGCCACTCCAGGATCAGGGCCGTGGCGTCGTCGTCGAGCTGCTCGTCCTGGTACGCGAGGACGGCACGAACCAGGCGGCGCATCGTCTCCGGGCTGGGCAGCCGGTCATTGAGGGCACGGTTGACGAAGTCGACGAGCCGGTCCAGCCCGAACCGCTCCCCGTCCGCACTGCGCGCTTCGGTGATGCCGTCGGTGTAGGCGAGGAGGCGATCACCCGGGTGCAGCTCCTCCTCGTACACCTGGGGCCTCTTCTCCGACAGGTGACCGAGACCGAGCGGCAGCGCGGTCGGCCCCGGCAGCTCCCGGATGGCCTTGCCGTCGCGCAGCAGCATGGCGCCGGGGTGCCCGGCGTTGATGAGCCTGAGCCGACCGGTCCGCCGGTCCAGCTCGGCGAGCAGCGCGGTCGCGAAGTAGCTCGGGTGCTCCGAGCGCACCCACCGGTCGATGCTGATGGCCGTGTCGACGAGGTCGAGGCCGGACCGGCGCGCGTTGCGGTACGCGCTGACCGCCAGCGACGCCAGGCTGCTCGCCTTGATGCCGTGCCCACAGGTGTCGAAGAGTGCGATGCTGAGCACGTCGCCGTTCAGCGCGTAGTCGAAGATGTCCCCGCCGACGTCGTAGCACGGTTCGAGGATCGCGGTGACCACCAGATCGTCGGTCGCGAAGGTCAACGGCGGCAGCAGCCCCCACACGATCTCGGCGGCGACCTGCATCGGCAGGCGGCGCCGCATCCGCTCGACGACGTCGCCGTAGCGCCGGCGGTTCACCAGGACCTGGGCGACGTTGACCGCCAACTCCCAGGCGGGTCCGTCCAACGACGTGTCAGCGGCGGCCGGCGAAACGACCTCCAGGACACCCAGCCGCTCGCAGCCGAGCAGCAGAGGCACCCAGATTCGGTCCGGGTTGTCGGCGGCCCGCTGCACGTCGAGGGTCGTGAACGCCCGTCCGGCCAGGGTCGTCTCGATCGTCAGCTCGTCCCGGGTCGGACCGGCGCCGAGCATGGGCACGAGGCAGGACTGGGTGTAGTCGGCCAGGTAGATCACGATCTCGGTGGCGCCGATCGCCGGAGCCGCCCGGGTGACGAGGAGCGACAGCTCGTCCGGCCCTCCTCGGGGTGCGTTGAGCTGTAGCCAACGCGCCGCGTCGCCAGCGTCGACCACGCTCCACCTCCCCGTGTCCTGACCACCCTAGAAGCCCGGCGGCGAACTGCCAATGTGCGCCTGACCTCGCCCGACCTTCGGCCCTTCATACTTTCGGCTAGCAATAACTAGCACTTTCGGGTAGCGTCGGGGCCGACATGTGAACGACATGACGCGGTGGCGAGGCCCGGGTTGTGGACCCTCCTCGACAGCGCATCCGTCCGTCCATGCGCTCCGGCGGCAGCCGGTTCGGATCTCTCTCCGGTCGACCTCGCTGATGGGCACCCGTGGAGAGGACCAGTTTCATGGTCACCACTGTGGAGCACACGACCGGCACCGGCACCACCCGTCGGAGCAACGCCAGCACGGAAGAACTCATCGTCGAACTGGTCACCATGCCGGCCGACGATCCGCGCCGGCCGGCCCTGCGGGACCGCGCCATCGAGGCGTGGATGCCGCTCGCCCGCCACCTGGCCCGCCGTTACTCCGGGCGCGGCGTGCCCGACGACGACCTGACGCAGACCGCCATGGTCGGTCTCGTCAAGGCCGTCGACCACTTCGACGCCGCCCGCGGCGTCGACTTCAGTGGGTACGCCATCCCCACCATCGCCGGCGAGATCAAGCGATACTTCCGGGACCGCACGTGGGCCGTACGGGTTCCTCGTCGCCTCCAGGAACTCCGGCTGTCGATCAGCGCCGCCAACAGCACGTTGACGCACACTCTGGGCCGCTCGCCGACGGTCGCCGACATCGCCACCTACCTCGAGGTTTCCGAGGAGGCCGTGCTGGAAGGGCTGGAGGGGGCCCGGGCGTACCGGACGACGTCCCTGTCCGCGCCCGTGGGCGCCGACGGAACCCTGGAACTCGGCGACACCCTCGGGGTGGACGACCACGAACTGGACCTCGTCGACCTCCGCGTCGCCCTCGGCCCGGCGCTCGCCACGCTGCTCGAACGCGAGCGTCGGATCCTCAGCCTGCGGTTCCACGGCAACCTGACCCAGGCCCAGATCGCCGAGCAGATCGGCGTCTCTCAGATGCACATCTCCCGGCTGCTCACCCGGGCGCTGGTCACCCTGCGGGGGCATCTCGGCGAGGAGGCCGGCTAAGCCGGCTCAGGGCTCCAGCACCACCTTGCCCGGCCGGGTACGGGCCTCGGCGAAGACCAGCGCGGCAGAAACCTCGGTCAGGGGGTAGCGGGCGGCGATCTGCGGCACGAGCACGCCCTGCCGGAGCAGGTCGAGCACGCTGCCGAGGTCGGCACGCAGCCGCCGCCGGAACGCCGCGCCGCGCGTACGGCTGCCGGCCCAGAAGTTGTAGAAGCCGACCCGGTGGCCGTTCGGCAGGGCGTTCCAGGTGTAGAGGCGGGCCAGCAGCTTCACGAAGACCCAGACGATCGACCGGGCGGCACCGTTGGCCGATGCGTTGCCGTAGACGACGAGCGTGCCACCGGGGGCGAGCAGCCGGTACGAGGTGCGTACGCCCGGTCCGGCCACCGGATCGAAGACGGCATCGACACCGTCGGGAGACAACTCCCGGACACGTGCGGCCAGGTCCGGGGCGCGGTAGTCGAGCGGTTCGACGCCGAGCGCCCGTAGCGCCTCGTGGTGTCGCGGGGCCGCGGTGCCGATGACCCGCAGCCCGAGGTGGCGTGCGAGTTGGACTAGGACCGTCCCCACACCGCCGTTCGCGCCGTGCACGAGGATCGTCTGCCCGGCCCGCAGCCGGGCACGGTCCAGCATCTGCCAGGCGGTCACCCCGTTCACCACGACGGTCTCGATAGCGGCCGGGTCCAGGCCGGGCGGCACGGGCGTCAGGTCGTCGACGGGCACGACGGCGTGCGTGGTCCAGGCGCCGGTCTTGGTGACCGCCGCGACCCGGGTGCCGACCAGCGAGGCGTCCCCTCCCGGTCCCACCGCGCGGACGGTGCCGACGAGGTCGTAGCCGGGTACGAACGGAAACGCCGGCTGACCGGGGTAGAGGTCCCGGCGCATGCTCTGCTCGGCGTACGAGATGCCGGTGGCCTCGACCTCGACGAGCGCCTGCCCGGCGGCCGGTACGGGCATGGAGCGTCGGTTGATCTGGAGCCCCTCCGGCTCCACCACGCCGGGCAGTACCACTTCGGTGATCATCTCGCTGCTGTTCATTGCTCTCTCCTTTTGTTTGTGAGTGTGCACTCACTCATATGTCGGGTGGAAAAAGTGGGCCGCCGCAGCGGCCCGTGGTGGGACGTCGGAATCAGGGGTGCTGGATGCCGGCGGTCAGCGCCCGGGCCCACGGCTCGGGCACCTGCTCCAGGCCGGCCGTCACGATCAGGTGGCAGAGCTGGCCGTACGCGAAGAACTGCTGCACCTGGGCATCCCCGGCGCCGGACCGGTTCTGCACGAAGGTGGCGACGCGCTTGTAGCCGGCTCGCACCGCCGCGGCGATCTCGGGGACGTCCGTGACGGCCTGCGCCTGCACCTGGAGCAGCAGGAGATCACGGTCGGCGATCAACTCGGCGTAGGCGCGGCCCATCGCGTCCAGGACCTCGTCCGGGCCGGCGTCCCCGGCGCGCTCCGCGCCCATCTCCAGCGCCGCGACGATCCGCTCGAAGCACGCCTCCGCCGCCGCCACGAACAACCCGAGCTTTCCGGCGAAGAGCCGGAAGACGTACGCCTCGGAGATGCCGGCGGCGGCCGCGACCGCGGTGACCGGCGTGGCGTGGAAGCCGGTACGCGCGAAGGCCGACACGGCGGCGTTCAGAACGACGGCCCGACGGGCCTCGGCGGTGGATCGCATGTTTGTAAGTGTGCACTCACAAACAACGCTGCGTCAAGCCCACGTCCCGGGCTGCGTCACTTCCAGGTACAGCCTCGCCCTGGCAGCCGGGCGAAGACCGAAGGAGAGTCGTCGTGGCATAACCGCTACGACAACGGATAGAGGGACGACATGAGCGACAACCTTCCTGGCGGCGCACTGACTCCCGCCGACGGCCTGACCCTGAGCCGGATGGGCTACGGCGCGATGCAGCTCGCCGGCCCGCACGTCTTCGGCCCCCCGCGCGACCACGCGCAGGCTCTCGCCGTGCTCCGCGAGGCGGTCGACCGGGGCGTACGCCACATCGACACCAGCGACTTCTACGGCCCGGTGGTGGTCAACGAGCTGATCCGCGAAGCGCTGCATCCGTACCCCGACGATCTGCACCTGGTCACCAAGGTCGGCGCGCGGCGCGGCGACGACGCCTCCTGGCTTCCCGCGCTCCGACCGGACGAGCTGAAGGCCCAGGTCCACGACAACCTCCGGCACCTCGACCTGGACGTCCTCGACGTGGTCAACCTGCGGGTCGGCGTGGCCGAGGGCACCGGCGACGATCCCCTCTCCGAGCAGTTCGGCGCCTTGGCCGAACTGCGACAGGAAGGGTTGATCCGACACCTGGGGCTCAGCAACGTCACGCTCGCCCAACTCGACGAGGCCCAGGCCATCGCCCCGGTGGTCACCGTGCAGAACCTCTACAACCTCGCGAACCGACAGGCCGACCCGCTTGTCGACCGGTGTGCGGCCGAGAACATCGCTTTCGCCGCGTTCTTCCCCCTCGGCGGGTTCACGCCCCTGCAGTCCGACACACTCAACGCCGTGGCCGACCGGGTGGGTGCCTCGGCGCAGCAGGTGGCCCTGGCCTGGCTGCTGCAGCGCTCCCCCACCATGGCGCTGATCCCGGGCACGTCGACGCTGGCACACCTGCGGGAGAACCTCGCCGCGGCCGACCTGACGCTGCCGGCCGACGCGATCGAGGACCTGGACACGATCGGCGACTGATCGCGGAGCCGGGCGTCGGCGCGTACCCCCGGCTCGTGCTTGTGCCGGCGGCGGCCCGGCGCCGGCCGGCCAAGCCGGTGCTCACGCGGCCCGCGCCTGCCGCCGGACCGGCCGGCCGGCGGTGGCGCGGCTCGCGTCAGTGCTGGTGGGGGCGGTTGCGGATGAGGGTGAGCGCGAGGACGGCGGTGACGAGGAAGACGATGCCGGTGACCCGCAGACCGGCCTGGACTCCGCAGGTCATGGCCTCCGCGAACGCCGACCGGACCGGTTCGGGCAGCGGCTGGCCGCCGGTCGCGCCGGCGGCGACCGCCGCCTGCACGGCGCTCCGGGTGGGTTCGCCCACCTGGTGGGCGGCGAGGCGGTCCGGCAGGTCGGCCGCCATCGTGGTGGTGAGCAGCGTGCCCAGCAGGGACGAGCCGAGTACCGAGCCGACCTGGCGGGAGGCGTTGACCGCGCCGGAGGCCATGCCGCCCTGGGCGGGAGCCACGCTGGCCAGCGCCGCCGCCGTCGCCGGTGCCACCACCAGACCGCTGGCGACGCCGAACAGCACGAACAGCGCCCAGCGGTGGTCGAACGTCGTGGTCGGGCCCTGCGCCGCCAGCCCGAAGGTGGCCACCGCGCCGAGCACCAGGCCGAGGGTGAGCGGCGCCTTGAATCCGGTACGCCGGATGGTCCGCCCGGCGGCGAAGGCCACGAGGACGTACGCGCCGAAGAGCACCAGCATCCGCCAACCGGTGTCCAGCGGGCTGAGCGCCTGGGCACGTTCGTGGAAGAGGACGAGCAGGATCGCCACACCGGTGAAGCCGAACAGCGACACCGCGGCGACGACCATGACGGCGCTGAACGACGCCGAACGGAACAGCCGTACGTCGAGCATCGGCGCACTGGTGCGCAGCTCGATCAGCACGAACGCGACGAGCGCGACGGCCGAGACGATCCATGCGGTCGACACGACTCCGCTGGTGTAGCCGTCCCGTCCGCCCTGGATCATGGCGTAGACGGCGGCGGCGATGGCGACGGTGCCCAGCAGCAGACCGGGCAGGTCGAGTCGGCCCGCGCTGGGCCGCGACTCGGCCACCCCGATCGCCGTGACGACAAGGGTGATCACGCCGAGCACGATCGTCGACAGATAGACGGTGTGCCAGGAGTGCTGACGCAGCAGCACACCGGCGATGAGCGGACCGATCGCCAGACCGATGCCGGAGGCGGCCGACCAGGCGGTGATGACCTCGGTACGGCGGTGCGGGTCGGTGAACGTCGCGCCGAGGATCGCCAGGCTGTTCGGCAGGATCAGGGCGCCGCCGAGGCCGGCGACCAACTGCCCGACGATCACCCAGGCCACGGTGGGCGCGCTGGCCACGGCGACGCCACCCGCGATCATCGCGAGGATGCCGGCGCCGAACATGCGCCGGCGCCCGTAGCGGTTGCCCAGGGTGGCGGTGGACAGCACCAGGCTCGCGACGACCAGGGTGTAGGCGCTGGGGATCCAGATCACGGTGGTGGGGTCGACCCGGAGGTCGGCCTGGATGGTGGTCAGGGCGGAGACCGTGGCGGTGATCTGGAGGAACGTGATCATCGCGCCCAGACACATGGCGATCAGGGTCACCGGGCGGGAACCGCGAACGGCCGTGCGGGTGCTGACGGCGGGTCCGCTCGGGGCCGTGCTGCTGGTGGTCACTGGACGTCCTCGGGTCGGAGGTTAGCTGACTTACGCATAGCTAAGCCAGGGTAACGCCCAATGATTTACCTGGCTAGCTTCAACGCAAGCCAGGTAAGCTGGACCACATGGAGGACCTACGGGACAACCGCGAATCCTGGTCGATGGAGAACTGCTCCGTCGCACGAGCGATGGACATCGTGGGCAGCCGCTCGACCATTCTGATCATGCGTGAGGCGCTGCTCGGCACGCGGCGCTTCGACGACTTCGTCCGCCGCGTCGGAGTCGGCGAGCCCGCCATGGCGGCCCGACTCAAGGAGATGGTCGCCGCCGGCCTCCTCGAACGGATCCCCTACCGGGAGCCGGGCCAGCGCACCCGCCACGAGTACCAACTCACCCGCAAGGGCCACGACCTGCTGCCCGTCATCACCGCGCTGCGCAACTGGGGCGACACCTGGAGCGCCGACGAAGCCGGCCCCGGAATCCGCGCCACCCACCACGACTGCGGCGAGCCGGTCCGCGCGGTGCTCCGCTGCGCCGCCGGACACGACGTCGAGGACGGCGAGATCGACATCACCGCGGGGCCGGGCCTGATCCGCCGACAGTGACGCCTCGCGCCGGCTACGCCCCCGAGGGGAAGATCGATCTTGGTCAGTGAAAGTGTCGTACAGGTGTTCTAGTTTCGGGTCATGGTGGAGGAGCTGGCGGAGGCAGAGGCTGTGGTCGCGGCCTGCGCCGACGCGGCGGTCTGGGCCCTTCCCGCAGATGACCTGGTCGCTGCGCTCGACACCGCGCACCGCATCGAGCAGCGCCTCGCCGCCGTCAAACTGGCCCTGATCCGGGAGGTAGACGGCAGGGGCACGGCGACAACCCGGGGCGCGTCGTCCACGGCGGTGTGGCTGCGCGAACGCCTACATCTCAGCGTCCCGGCCGCGCGCCGTCTCGTCGACCTCGCCGCCGCACTCGACAGCGGCCATCCTGCGGTACGACAGGCACTCGCCGACGCCGACATAACTCTCGACCAGGCCCGAGTCATCGCCGACACCGTCACCACCGTCAACAGCACCGCCGGCGCACAGGCCGCCGACAAGGCCGTCACCGTGCTCGTCGACTGGGCCGGGCAGTTCGACCCCACTCTGTTGCGCCGGCTCAGCACCCGCATCCTCGACCACGTCGCACCCGATATCGCCGACGCACTCGCCCGCGCCGCCATGGAGGCGCAAGCCCGCCGATCCGCTCGGGACCGGCACGTCACGCTGTCCCAACTGTCCGACGGTCGACTCCGGCTCAGCGGTTTCCTCGACGCCGAGACGGGCGGCCTACTGCGCGCCGCGATCGATCCGCTGACCGCCCCCGGCGGCGCCGACGACACACGCAGCCCTGGGCAGCGCCGCCATGACGCGCTCGGCGACATCTGTCGGCTCGCCCTGCGCACCGGGGAGCTACCCGCCAACGGTGGTGACCCCGCCCAGATCGTCGTCACCACCGACTACGACACACTGACCGGGCAACTCAGCGGCGGTCTCCTCGACACCGGCCCCACGCTGACCCCGCAAACGGTGCGTCGCCTCGCCTGTGACGCCGCCATCCTGCCCACCGTTCTCGGCGGCATCGGCCAGGTGCTCGACGTCGGCCGGCAACGCCGCCTCATCAGCGGGCCGCTGCGTCGGGCACTCGTCCTACGCGACCGGGGCTGCGCCTTCCCCGGCTGCGACCGCCCACCCCGCTGGTGCGACGCCCACCACATTCGACACTGGGCCGACGGCGGCGATACCAGCCTCGACAACGCGGTTCTCCTCTGCGGCCACCACCACCGCCACGTTCATCACGGCGACTGGAGCGTCCGGCTCGGCGGCGACGGCCACCCGGTGTTCGCTCCACCCGCCTGGCTCGATCCCGCACAGGTTCCCCGCCGCAACCACTATCACCCACGCAGATAAGCCGACCCGCTCCGACGAGCGAGCCACCGCAGCACGGGCACGGCAACGGGCGGAATCGCCGTAGAAAATGACGCGCAAAGTACCCGTTGCGTTACGAGCTTGTTTCCAAGATGACAGCGAGGTTACGAGTGCTTCTGGAAGATCGGCGCCGATCCTACGTTTCGGCCACCGTCATCAGTCGTGACGGCCGGCACCGAACGTGGAGGCAACGACGTGCCACAACCGATCACACATCGGCCCGGACGGACCAGACGCGGCGTCGGCATGCTGGCCGCCGTGGCGCTGACCGCGGCCGGGCTGACCAGCCTGCCGGGTAGCGCCACCGCCGCCCCGACCAGCAGTGGCCCGACGGCCCGTTACCTGGTCCAGCTCGCCGAGGAGCCGCTGGCGACGTACACCGGTGGGGTCCCTGGGATCGCGGCGACGAAGCCGGCTCCCGGCGGCAAGCTGAACCGCACCTCCGGCACCGCCAACGCCTACCGCGAGCACCTACGGCAGAAGCGCTCGGCTGTCCTGGCCAGCGTCGGCGTGCCGGCCGACCGCACCCGGGTCACCCTGGAGACCGCGTTCAACGGCTTCGCCGCGGACCTGACCGGGCCGCAGGCGGCCCGGTTGCGCGCGACGCGCGGTGTGCGGGCGGTGTACGAGAGCCGCACGGTGCACGCAGCCACCTCGCACACGCCCGACTACCTCGGCCTCACCGGGAAGGGTGGGGTGTGGAAGCAGGAGTTCGGCGGGGAGTCCCGCGCCGGTGAGGGCGTCATCGTCGGCGTCATCGACAGCGGGTACTGGCCGGAGAGCGCGAGCTTCGCGGCGTTGCCCACGCCCCGACCGGACCAGGCGATCATCGACGCCAAGTGGAAGGGCACCTGCGATGTCGGCGTCGAGGCGCCGGTCACCTGCAACAACAAGGTGATCGGTGCGCGCTGGTACAACGACAGCGGCATCGCCGACGCGTTCCCGGACGACTACGCCTCGCCCCGGGACCGCAACGGTCACGGCACCCACACCGCCAGTACCGCCGCCGGCAACCACGGCGTACGGGCGACGCAGGGCGGCCGTGACCTCGGCAGCATCTCCGGCATGGCGCCGGCCGCCCGGCTGGCGATCTACAAGGCGCTGTACGACAACGGCGCCGGCTCGGCGTCCGGCACGGACATCGACATCGTGCACGCGATCGACGACGCGGTCGCCGACGGCGTCGACGTGATCAACTATTCGATCGGTGACGACAGCGAGCAGTTCGGCGCGGTCGACGCGGCGTTCTTCAACGCGGCGGCGGCCGGGGTGTTCGTGGCGGCGGCCGCCGGCAACTCCGGCCCGTACCCCAACACGGTCGACAACTCGACGCCGTGGGTGACCACGGTGGCCGCGAGCACCACCGACCGGCAGAACAACCGAACGCTCACCCTCGGTGACGGCACCCGGATCACCGGCGCAGGCCTGGGCGAGACCGGTGTCGGGCCGGCGCGGCTGGTCTTCGCGCGGGACAGCGCGCTCGACCCGGACGGCGCGTACGGCGCGGGTCTCTGTGCGGACGACACGCTGGACCCGGCCAAGGTCAAGGGCGCGATCGTGCTCTGCCTGCGCGGTGAGATCCCGCGTACCGACAAGAGCGTCGAGGTGGCCCGGGCCGGCGGCATCGGGATGGTGCTCTACAACGACGAGCTGAACTCGCTCAACGCCGACGTCCAGACGGTCCCGACCGTACACATCAACGAGGTGGACCTGGCCACGGTCACCGCGTACGTCGCCAAGGGCAACCCCACGGCGACCATCTCGCCGGCCAAGCTGGAGATCGTCGAAGCGCCGTCGGTCGCCGCGTTCTCGTCGGCGGGACCGTCGAACCTCAACGCCGGCGAGCTGCTCAAGCCGGACATCAGCGCTCCCGGGCAGGACATCGTGGCGGCGTTCTCGCCGTCCATCGGCGGGGAGGACTTCGCGCTGGAGTCCGGCACCTCGATGGCGGCGCCGCACATCGCCGGTATCGCCGCTCTGCTGCTGGCCAAGCACCCCGACTGGTCGCCCACGGCGGTCCGCTCGGCGCTGATGACCAGCGCCACGGACAAGACCGACAAGGGCAACCCGATCAAGATCGGCACCCGGGACGCCACCCCGCTGAACTACGGGGCCGGTCAGGTCAAGCCGGGCGGCGCCTTCGACCCGGGCCTGGTGTACGACTCCGACCAGCGGGACTGGATCCGGTACCTCTGCGGGGTCTCCGCCGACCGTGGCGGCGACTTCGGCCTCGGCGACCTGGAGGGCTGCGACACCACGGGCGCCATCGACACCGCACAGCTCAACTACCCGTCGATCGCGTTCGGCCGGATGGTGGGCAAGCAGACGGTCACCCGGACCGTCACCAACGTCGGCGACAAGACCAGCACCTACTCCTCCTCGGTGCAGGCCCCGCCGGGTTACAAGGTCAAGGTCACCCCCGCGAAAATGCAGATCCGTCCCGGTAAGTCCGCCCGCTTCAACGTGGAGATCACCAACACCGGCGGCGCGTTCGACACCTGGGCCGACGGCTCGCTCACCTGGAGCGACCAGTTCAAGCACCGCGTACGCACCCCGCTGATCGTGCACAACTCAGGGCTGGTCGCCCCCGACGCCGTCGTCGGCAAGGGGACCTCCGGCAGCGTTTCAATCGCCGCCGAGGTCGGCTACAAGGGCAGGCTGATCTCCCAACTCTCCGGCCTGACCTCGGGCACCAGCACGGCGGTGACCCTCAAGGGCGACGGGCCGAGCTGGGACTGGAGCACGTCGGACAACCTTCCGGTCCCGCTGCCCGCCTCGATCAGCAGGACCACCCTGCACGTGCCGGCCGGCACCCGCAGTCCACTCGTGCAGGTGACCTCGGCGCGACCTACCTGCTCCCACATCGACTGGGACGACGAGGAGGGGGTGATGGAGTGCACGGAGTTCAGCCTCAACGTCTACGACAGGAACGGGAAGTTCGTCACCGCCACGGCCAGCGGCCGTGACGGTGCCAAGGTGACGCTCCCGGACGGTGCCGGCGACTACATCGTGGTCGTGGAGCAGGAGTTCACCGAGAACATCGCGGACGGAACCAACGCGTACACCATCACCAGCTACCTGCCGGGCGCGCCGGGCACCTCGACCGGCCGGTCCACCATCGACCCGGAGCAGCGCAGCGTGCAGCCGGGCGCGACGGCGAAGCTCACCCTGCGCTGGTCGGGGCTCCTGCCGGGGCGGCGTTACATCGGGGTACTGGAGTTCCGCAACGGCGACGGGTCGCTCAAGACCGTGCCGGTCACCGTCCAGTCCTGACATCGGCGACGGCCCGGCGGACGGTGTGTGACCTGGGTCACCACCGGCCCGCCGGGCGGCCGACCGCCCACGCACGGGTGATCTGCTCGCCTCACGGTGAGCGGCGGCGACGACAACACGACGCGGGGCGGCGGGGGTTCCACCTCCGTTCGCCCCGCACGCCTGCGCGGACCCATCGAGTTCGTCGGACGCACAGCCGAACTGGCCCAGCTACGCCGCCTCGTCGAGGCCCCGCCGTGCCTGGTCCTGCTCGAAGGCGAGCCCGGCATCGGCAAGAGCCGGCTGGTCACCGAACTCCTCGCCACACTTGACGGACCGCACCTGGTCGGCGAGTGCGACGACGTGCCGGAGCCCTTTCCCTTCGGTGTCCTGCTGGAGGCCATCCGAGCGGGCGCGGACCGGCTCGGACCGGTCGACACCCTCAACCCGGTAGCGGGCGCCCTGGCGCCGCTCCTGCCCGAACTGGCCGACGCGCTGCCCGCCGCGCCGCCACCGTTGGCCGACCCGGCGGCCGAACGGCACCGCCTGCTGCGGGCCGCCGCCGCGGTGCTGACCGCGCTGAGCCCGGCCACGCTGCTGCTCGAGGACCTGCACTGGGCCGACCCGGCGACCTGCGAATTCCTCGGCTACCTCAGCGCCCGCCCGGTGGACGGTCTGGCCGTGCTGCTCACGGCCCGCACGCCGCCGCCGGGTGGCAGCACACCGATCCACGACGTGCTCTCGCGTACGCCCCGGGCGGTCACCCGCGTTCCGCTGGGTCCTCTCGACGCCGACGACGTGCGTCGACTGGCCGCCCGGACCCTGCGGTTGGACGAGCCGTCGCCCCGGCTCACCGCCACCCTGCTCGACCGCACCGCCGGCATCCCGTTCGTGGTGGAGGAGGTGCTGCGGACGCTCGCCGAGCGCGGCGGCGACCCCCTGGCCGACGACAGCGTGCCGTTCGTCCTGCAGGACGTGCTGCTCTGGCGACTACGCCCGCTCGACGACGCCACCCGCGAGGTGCTCGGCGCTGCCGCCGTGCTGGGTCGGGCGCCCGATCAGCGTGTCCTGGCCGCGGCGCTCGCCGCGGACCGGACGACCGTGGGCGCGGCGCTGGCCGCCGCGCACCGGGCCGGCGTGCTGCACGACGACGGCGAGGGGTTGCGGTTCCGTCATGACCTGGCCCGCCAGATCGTGTACCACCTGGTGCCCCGGGAAACCCGGGAGTGGTTGCACCTGCGCGTCGCCCGGGTGCTGGAGCAGGAGTTGCCCCGCCCGGTCGCCCAGCTCGCCCACCACTACCGGCTGGCGGGTAGCGGCGCCGACTTCGTCCGCAACGCCGAAGCCGCCGCCGACCTGGCCACCGAGCGCGGCGACGACGCGACCGCCGCCGACTTCCTGCTCCAGACGATGGACGTCGCCGAGCTGCCCCGGCCGGTACGGGCACGGCTGGCCGGCAAACTCGGGCGGTCGGCCATCGACGGGCTCAGCCAGGCGACCGCGATCCCGGTCCTGGAACGGCTGTTGGCCGACCGCCGGCTGCCGCCCGGCACCCGGGGTGAACTGGGTCTGGTGCTCGGCCGGATGCTGCGTCAGCAGGGCGAGGCCCTGCGCGGGTACACCGAGATCGAACGAGCCGTGCCGTACCTGCGGGCACCGCGCCGCCGGGCCCCGGCCCTCGCGGTGCTGGCGGCCCCCGACACGGTGGTCGGACGGCACGTCGACGACCACCTGGCACGGTATACGGAGGCGGAGGCCGCCGCGGTCGCCAGCCGGGACCCGGCGGCGCACCTCGCGGTACGCATCGCCCGCGCCTCGCTGCTGCTGGAGCTGGGCGACCCGGGCGCGTGGGCGATCGTCGAGGAACTGCGCTGCTCCGCCGACCTGGTCGACCGACCCCGCGAACACGCGCGGGCCTGCCTGAACTGGGCGCAGGGCGCGCTGCACGCCGGGCACCTGGCCCGGGCCACGGCGCTTCTCGCGGATGGCCGCGAGCTGGTCGAGGAGACCGGTTACCAGCGGCTCGCCTCCCTCGTGGAGGCGACCGAGCTGTCGCTGGACCGGGCCGCCGGGCGGTTCGACGGGTTGGCCGAGCGGCTGTCCCGGCTGGTGGTCAGCGCCGAGCGGATGCCGGTGACCCTGATCGACGCGCGGGCCGACCTGGCCACCGTGCTGGCCCGCACCGCCACGGGCGACGACGAGGTACGGGCGGCCGACGGCGCGCTGCGTCTGGTGGTGACGGACGCGCGGCGGGTCGGCGCGATCTGGCCGCTGGTGCAGGCGCTCTCGGCGCTGGCTCGGCTGGTCCTGCGCGGGCGGCCGGACGAGGCAGTGCGGCACGCCACCGAGGCGCTGACACTGGTGCGGGCCAAGGGAATCCTGGCGTGGGCCGCAGATGCTGTTGTGGTGCTGGCAGAGGCGGCCGCGCTAGCGGGCGATCCGGGGCGCGCCGCGGAGGCGGTCGCCGAGCTGGAGGCCGGGATCGCAGGTAGGGACGCGCCGCTCGCTCTCGCCGCGCTGCGCCGGTGCCGGGAGCTCGTCCCGGCCTGAGCCGACCAGCGCGGCCGGTTGCCGCAGGGACGAGACGGCGCAGACCCGGCCAGGCCAGGCCCAGGCCCGGACCGGCGCAGGCCCGGACCGGCGCAGACCCGGACCGTGGGTGGTACGGGTGGCGGGGCGCCCCGGGGCGGGCCCCCCCCGGTCTCTTATACACCACTCGCCGGGGCGAGTCAGATGACGCGGCCGGCGGCCGCGCCCCCGGGTCGATCACGCG
>NZ_JBNCKS010000007.1:73506-163903 GCF_049841635.1 Micromonospora sp. DT44
CCGGCCCCGGGCCCCGCCGGGCCCGCCCCGGGCCGGCCCCCCCCCGGCCGGGGGGGGGGGGGGGGGGGGGGCCCCCCGGGCGGCCCCCCGCCACCCTGCGGATCAGAGGACGATCTGGTGCACCCGGTCGTCCGCGCCGCGCACGGCCAGCCAGGCGCTGCCGTTGGCGCCCGCGGCGGCCCCCGGGGCGCCCCGGAACGCGTCGGTGGCGAACTCGCCACGACGGAACCAGCCGCCCCACGCCCCGTCGATCAGGTTGCGCTGCCAGAGCCGGTTGTCGGCTGCCAGCGCGAACAGATAGACCCGCCCGGAGGTGGCGAGCAGCGTCGGGCTACCGCTGGTGGTGCCGCCGAGGTTGGTCCAGGCCGACCAGGTGGCGCCGGTCCGGCTGCGCCACCACACCTCGTCGGTACGGCTGCGGACGGCCACGTGCAGCACGCCCGCGTCGTCGACGACAGCGCTCGGCCGGCCGTAGACCGGACGGTCGTCTGGAGCGCCGACGCCGGTCCAGCCGCTGGTCGGGGTACGCGTCCACAGCTTGCCGTCGGCGCCACGGACGACGAGCGTCCACTGCGTCGGGCTGGTCCACGCCACCGTCGGCCCGTCGGTGAGCGTGCCGCCGAGGCTCTGCCACTGCCCCCACGTCCCGCCGACGTAACTGCGCTGCCAGGCGGCGTTGTCGGTGCCGCGGACGAACACGTCGATCCGGCCGTTCGTCGAGGCGTACGCGGCCGGCTGGCCGAGGATCCGGCCGCCGACCGGGCCGCCGAGCGAGGTCCACGCGGTTCCCCACGTCGTACCGGAGCGGGTGTTGACGGCCAGCGCGCCTTGCGCGTCGCGGACGAAGGCGGTGGCGTGCGTGTCGTCCACCCGCACCAGCGCGGGGCTGGCGCTGGCGGTGCCGCCGAGGTTGGTGCCGGCGACCTGCTCGGTGCCGGTGAGGCCCAGCATGGCCACCCCGTGCGCCGGGACGTCGACCGTGTACGAGCCGGTGAAGGGCTGGACGCCCGCGGTGGCGGGTTGGGCGTCCACGTCGGCGCGGGCCCACAGGTCACGGACCCGGACGGCACCGCCGAGCGCGACATCAGCGAAGGTCACCGTGATCTTCTGGGCGGTGTCGTGCCGGTTCAGCAGCGCGACCGCCCGCTTGCCGGGTCCGGTGAGCACCTTGCTCCACACCTGCGCGTCGGTGCCGGTGTCGGCGACCTTGACGCCCTGTCGGACCAGCGGGTCCTGGTCCACCGCGACGATCTCCGGGTTGGTCAGCGCCGAGATCATCCCGCTCGGCAGACCGCGCGGGTCGGAGCCGATCACCAGCGGCGCGGCCATGATGGCCCACATGCCAAGCTGGGTCTTGGACTCCTCCAGGCTCAGCTCGTACCCGCCGTCCGGCAGCGGGCGCATCGGCAGCAGGTAGTCCGGGTCGTTGTAGTGCCCCGGCCCGGTGGCCGCCGGGTGGTACGCGTTGACGTCCATGTTGCGCAGCACCCACGGGAACGCCCACTGCGGCGTCGGGTCGGTGAGCCCCACGTCGGTGTACGTCCGCCACGAGTCGGCGATGGACGGCGCGTACGTGTAGCTCCAGGTGGAGAGCTGCTCCGGGGTGTAGGGGCCGCCACCCCAGTCCGAGCTGACCGGGTTGCAGATGTTGAGCAGCATCGGCCGGGGCGACTGGCGTACCGCGTCGGCCAGCTCGCGGAACGTGGCCTCCGGGTCGAGACCGGCGGCCCGGCCGCACAGCCAGTCGGCCTTGAGGGCGTCGAAGCCCCAACCGGCGAACTGGGCGACGTCGGCCTGGTAGTGACCGTTGCTGCCGAGCCCACACTGCCCCGGCAGGTACGGGCCGGCGTCGGTGTAGATGCCTGCCTTCATGCCCTTGCTGTGGATGTACGCGGCCAGCGCGGCCATCCCGCCCGGGAAGCGGGCCGGGTCGGCGACCAGCTTGCCGGCGCCGTCGCGCGGGGTGGGCGCGGCCCAGTTCCCGTCGATCCAGACGTACGTGTACCCGGCGTCGCGCAGGCCACTGTGGACCATGTAGTCGGTGACCGACCTGACCTCGGCCTCGGTGGGATCGCCACCGAGGCCGAAGTAGGTGTTCCAGCCCTGGTAGGGCGTCGGGGCGAGCCCACTGTCGAAGAACGTGGGCGCGCCCTGGCCCTCGGCCCCGGCGCTGGCCGGCGTGTGGCCGGGGCGACCGGGACCGTGGCCGGCCTGCGGTGGGCCGGCCTGCGGTGGGCCGGCCTGCGGTGGGCCGGCCTGCGGTGGGCCGGCCTGCGGTGGGCCGGCCATGGCCGGCATGGGGCTGGCCAGGCCCAGGCCGAGCACGGCCAGGGCCGCGGTCAGCGGTCGGTTCAGGCGCATGGGGGTACTCCTGTCCCTCGGGGGTGGGGGTGGTGGTGCTCCGAGCTCAGTCGCGGGTCAGCACGATGAGGTCGGCGTCGTGGGTCGCGCTCCAAGGCACGGGCAGGCCGACCGCGCCGAGGTGACTGCCGGAGTAGTGCCGCTCGCCGTCGGAGTAGCGGGCCGCCGGATCGAGACCGTGCAGCGGCAGCCGCACCGGGCGCGACGGAAGCAGGCCGACGCCGTCGAGCCGGCCGGTGTGCCAGGCCAGGACGACCACCCGCCGCTGGTCCGGCGCGGTGTACTGCACGGCGCAGCGGGCCTGGTCGGGGCCGCCAATCAGGTGCACCTCGCCGTGCGTGACCACATCCCGAATCTCCTTGTAGCGGGCGATCCAGCCGGCCGCCTCGACCCGCTCGGCGGGGGTCCAGGCCCGGATGTCCGCGCCGATGCCGAGCACCCCGGCCATCGCCAGCACGAACCGGAACGCGAGCGTTCGCGGTCGGCTGTCGAACAGGCCTGGCGCGTCGGTGACCCAGGAGCTGAGCAGGTGCGGGGCGTTGGCGTGCAGGAAGCCGTACTGGATGGCCAACCGGTCGAGTGGGCCGGTGTTGTCGCTGGGCCAGAAGACGTCGGCGCGGGCGGCCATCGCCAGGTCGGTCCGCCCGCCGCCACCCGCGCACGCCTCGATCAGCACGCCCGGATGGTCCCGGCGCAGCCGCTCGTAGATCCGGTGCAGGTTGGCGACGTGCGCGCCGTCCAGGTCAACAGGGCCGACCCCGCCCGGCCGTCCCGGCTCGGTACGCGGGCGGTTGAAGTCCCACTTCAGGTAGTCGATGTCGTACCGGCGCAGCAGGCCGTCCACTGTGGAGTGCACGAACTCGGCGACCTCCGGCCGGCCCAGGTCGAGCAGGTACTGGTTGCGGACCGGGGTGAGTGGCCGGCCGTCGACTGCGTAGACCCAGTCCGGGTGCTGGGCGTAGAGCGCCGACCTCGGGTTGACGCACTCCGGCTCGACCCAGAGCCCGAAGTTCAGCCCGAGCGCGCGGACCTCGGCGATGAACGCGTCGAAGCCGGCTGGGAACTTCGCCGGGTCGGGCGTCCAGTCGCCGAGCCCGGCCGTGTCGTCGTTCCGGCCAACGAACCAGCCGTCGTCCACCACGAACGTCTCCACGCCCAGCTCGGCGGCGATCCGGGCGAGCGCCAACTGGCTCTGCGCCTCGACGGCGAAGTAGGTGGCCTCCCACGAGTTGTAGAGCACCGGACGCGGGGTGAGCCGGTCGGCGGCGAGCAACCGCTGGTGGGTGTGCCAGACCCGGGCCAGCCCGTCCAAACCGTCCGGGCTGTACGCGCCGGTGACCACCGGCAGGGTCAGTGACTCGCCGGCGGCCAGCTCCAGCGGACCGTCGACCAGCTGGCGGCCGGCCCGCACCCGGGTCAGCCCCCCGGTGTCCCGCTCGGCGCTGATCTCCCACGACCCGGTCCAGGCCAGCGCCATCCCCCAGGCCGGACCGGTCGGCTCGGCGGTGTCGCGGACGGCCAGCCAGGGCACGTGCAGGTGGCCCGGTACGCCCTGGGAGCTGCCGATGCTGAAGCTGCCGTGGCCCAGCTCGACGTGGGAGAGCTGGAACTCCTGCGACCACTGCCCCCACTGATGGCTGAGCAGCGCGCCGTGCGGCGTGGGTACGCAGAACCCACCCGACCCGGCGCGGATGACCCGCAGCTGGTCGGTGCCGTCGTTGCTCAGCTCGACCCACCTCTGCACCACGTCGGTGCCGGCGGGAACCCGGTAGTGGACTGTGGCACGAAGCCCGGTGACCGGGTCGGCGAACCCGACGGCCAGCCCCCGCTGGTCGGCGTCGGCCACCACGTCGGTGTGACCCAGGCCCACCCGGCGAGCCCCGGTGGGGGTCTCCACCACCAGGTCGGCGCCGGTGAACGGGCGGGCGGCGTCGGTGGCGTACTCGATGGGGGCGGCGTCCCCGGCGGTGAGGAACGGGACCGGGCCGTCGTAGGCGACGGGCGACGGCCCGTCCGAGACCCCGTGCGGCCCCCACGCGACCAGCTCCAGCCAACGGCCGTGCGCGGGCACGGTGACTGTGTACTCGGTGTGCGCGCCGCGCAGCGTCCAGCGCCGCCCGGTCGCGGCGGTCACTTGACCGCTCCCAGCGCCAGACCGGAGACGAAGTGCCGCTGGAAGCGCAGGAACACCGCGACGGTGGGCACCGCCGCGATGACAGTGCCGGCGGCGATGACGTTCCAGGACGAGACGAACTGGCCCTGGAGGCCGAGCAGCGCCGGGGTGACAGGCATGTTGTCGTCGGTACGCAGCACGGTGATCGCCCAGAGCAGGTCGTTGAAGATCCACGTGAAGGAGAGCGCACCGAGGGCTGCCAGCGCGGGGCGGGTCAGCGGCAGCATCACCTTCGTGAAGATCTGCGCGGTGCCGGCGCCGTCGATGGTGGCCGCCTCCTGGATCTCGCCCGGCAGGTCCCGCATGAACCCGTACAGGACGAACGTGTAGAAGCCGAGCCCGAAGCCGACCTGCACCGCGATCAGCGCCCAGAGCGTGTCGTACAGGCCGGTCAGCTCGCTGAACTTGGCCACCGGGATCAGCAGGATCTGCGGTGGCAGCAGGTTGCCGGCGAGCATCAACAGCAGGATCGTCCGCCGGCCGGGGATCCGGAACCGACTCAGCGCGAACGCGGCCATCGCCGCGAGGCCGAGGCTCAACAGCACCGACGGGACGGTGACCACCATGCTGTTGATCAGCGCCCGCAGCTCGCCGCCGTCGGTCCACGCCTGTCGGTAGGTGTCCAGGGTGAACGACCGGGGCAGGCTGCCCACCCCGTGCGCGGCGATGTCGTCGAACGATCGGGTGGACATCACCACGACCCAGAGCACCGGCCCGAGCCAGAGCAACGACAGCAGGATCATGCCGGTGTGGAATGCTCCGGTGCGGAGCTTGTTCATCACGCTTCCTCCCGGAACGCGCGGACCAGGTAGCCGAGGATGACCGCCAACGCGAGCACGAAGATCACGACGGCGATGGCCGAGGCGTAGCCCAGCCGTAGGCTCTGGAACGCGGTCGAGTACATGTAGGTGCTCAGCAGCTCCGACGAGTGGTACGGGCCGCCCTTGGTGAGCGACCAGACGATGTCGAAGGAGCGCAGCGAGTCGATCACGATGACCGAGAGCACCACCGCGTTGACCCCCTTGAGCTGGGGAATGGTCACGTGCCGCAGCCGCTGCCAGGAGTTGGCGCCGTCCATCCGGGCCGCCTCGTGCAACGCCGGGTCGATGGCCTTGAGCCCGGCCAGGAACAGCACCATGACGTAGCCGATCTGCCGCCACAGGGCGGGCAGGATCACCGCGTACAACGCGGTCTGCGGGTCGGCGAGCCAGGGCCGGATCAGGCTCTCCAGCCCGACGGCCCGCAGCAGCGTGTCGGCGATGCCGTCGGGCTGGTAGAAGACCCGCCAGACCAGCGCGGTCACCACCAGCGAGAACACCACCGGAGTGAACAGCGCCGCCCGGTAGAAGCCGACCCCGCGCCGCTCCTTCTGCAGGACCAGCGCCATGCCGAAGCCGCCCAGCACGGAGAGGCCGCCGAAGAGCACCAGCCAGATCACCGTGTTGACGAGTGCGCCCCGGAAGGTGGCGTCGCCGGCCAGCTCGACGTAGTTGTCGGTGCCCACGAAGGCCGGCGACGACATCCCGTCCCAGCGGGTGAGCGAGAACCAGAAGCCCTGGAGCGCCGGCCAGAACACCCAGATGCTCTCGACCGCGAACGGCACCAGGACGAACGCCACCAGCAGCGGCGACAGTCGCGCCGACCGTCGCCGCCGCCGGATGGGGGTGACCGAAGTCGTGGAGATCGTTGCTGTCACGTCAGCCCTTGAAGACCTTCTCGGCGCCGGCCTGCCACTCCCGCAGGATCGCGTCGATCTGGTCCGGCTTGTCGATGAACTTGGTCAGCGCGGTGTCCGCGGTCGGCTGGAGCGCGTCGCTGGAGTCGCGGTTGAAGAACTGGGTCAGCTCCTTGGCCTCGTCGAGCATCGCCTTGCCCTTGACCACCAGCGGCGAGTCGGACGCCTTGGCCTTCGGGTTGGCCGGCAGGACGATGCCGGAGCTGGCCTTGACGTACGCCTCCTGCGCCTCGGTCGAGGCCAGGTAGGTGAGCAGGGCCCTGGTGCCGGTCGGGTTGGCGGTCTTCGCGCTGGCGAAGAAGCCATCCGTCGGCGCCTCCTCGGCCAGCGGCACCGCCGGGTCGATGATCGGGAACCGGAAGAAGTCCAGGTCACCGAGGGCGTCCTTGGGGGCGGCGTCGGCGAAGAACGTGCCGATCAGGAACATCCCCGTCTTACCGGCCAGCAGGGCGGTGGTCGCCTCCTGGAACGGGTACGCCTTGCCCTTGGGGTCGAAGTAGGGCAGGGCCTCCCGCCAGCGGGTGAAGACCGCCTTGACCTTCGGGTCGTCGAAGCGCTGCTTGCCGGCGAGCAGCTCGCGGTGGAACGACGCGCCGTTGATGCGGATGTTGAGGTAGTCGAACCAGGCCGAGGCGACCCACGGCGTGTCGCCGAGGCCGATGCCGATCGGGGGGACGCCCTTGCTCTTCAACGTCTCGCAGACCGCCAGGAACTCGGTCCAGGTCTTCGGCTCCTGCACGCCCCACTTGGCGAAGTTGGACTTGCGGTAGAAGAAGCCCCACCAGTAGTTGTTCATCGGCACGAAGATCTGCTTGCCGCTGGCGTCGGTGGAGAGGGTGCGCAGCGACTGGGGGTAGTCGTCGAGTGACTTCCAGACGTCCGAGACGTCCAGCAGCAGGTTGCGGCTCGCGTAGTCGTTGGCGACCGAACCGGCGTACCAGGTGTAGAGGTCCGGCGGGTTCGCCGAGGTGAGGTACGTCGGGAGCTGGGTCCGGAAGGTCTCCGAGGCGATCGTGT
Organism: Micromonospora sp. DT44; assembly: GCF_049841635.1. Lineage (NCBI taxonomy): Bacteria > Bacillati > Actinomycetota > Actinomycetes > Micromonosporales > Micromonosporaceae > Micromonospora > Micromonospora sp. DT44. The sequence continues at coordinate 80,793 of NZ_JBNCKS010000007.1, forward strand.
TGAGGTTCGCCGTGCCCTTGCCCTGCGCGTTGAAGTTCGCGATCAGCTTCTCCATTGCCGCCTTGGCCTGCGGCGAGGAGAGGTTCGACTGGATGGTGATCCCGCCCGAGCCGTTGCCCGCCGCCGGCCCGCTGGCGGAGCTGGCGCACGCGCTGAGGAACGAGCTCGCGCCGAGCGCACCCAGGCCGGCGAGCCCGAGGTGGCCAAGGAATCGCCGGCGACCGGGGTCGAAGTCGCTCACGGTGGTGTCCTTCCTCTACGACACGCAGCGTCACGACGCGATGTGTCGGCCATGTGAATGTGTGTGACCAGAAGGTTGCATCGGCCGTCGCCGACTGTCAAGATATCTTCGTAATTAATGATTAGACGAGACCAAGGCGAGGGTCAGGTGGATCAGCCTATGCGCCGGCTTGAGGGCAAGAACGCGCTGGTCACCGGTGCGATGGGTGGGATCGGCGCGGCCATCGCCCGGCGGCTCGCCAGCGAGGGTGCGGCTGTCGCACTGCTCGACGTCGCCGACACGACCCCGCTGGCCGCGGAACTGACCGCCCGCGGCGACCGCGCACTGTCCGTAATGGGCGATGTCAGCGACGAAGCCGACTGGACGGCCGCCGTGACCGCTGTGCGGGCCGACCTCGGCCCGATCGACATCCTCGTCAGCACGGCCTACGCCGTGCGGGTCGCCCCGGCCCACGAGACCAGCCGGCAGTCCTGGGACCACCAGATCGGCGTCAGCCTCACCGGCTCGTTCCTCGGCGTCCGCGCCTGCCTGGATGACCTGCGGGCGCGCGCGGGCGCGGTGGTGCTGATCTCCTCGGTGCACGCGCTGGTCGGGTTGCCCGGCCGGCCCGCGTACGCGGCGGCCAAGGGCGGCCTGGTCGCGCTCGGCCGCCAACTCGCCGTCGAGTACGGCCCACAGGTCCGGGTCAACACGGTGCTGCCCGGTCCCATCCTCACCGCCGCCTGGGCCGACGTGTCCGAAGAGGACCGACAGCGCAGCGTCGACGAGACCGTGGCGAAACGCTTCGGCACCCCGGACGAGGTGGCCGCGACAGTCGCCTTCCTCGCCTCACCGGACGCCGCCTACGTCACCGGCGCGAGCCTTGTGGTGGACGGTGGCTGGACAGCGGTGAAAGCCTCGGCCTGAGAGATCGATACCGACCAGCGAAAAGGCCAGGAGCATTGGCACAGTACGCACGCCGCGGTGTGCACGGGCAGACCGTCGAGGCGATCGCCCGTCGCATCCTCACCGGTGAGATCCCTGCCGGCGCGACCCTGAACATCGTCGCGCTCCAGGAGGAGTTCGACGTCAGCCTGACCGCTCTGCGCGAGGCGCTGAAAGTCCTCTCCGCCAAGGGCATCGTCGACGCCCGGCAGAAGCGCGGCACCTTCGTCCGGCCCCGCGCGGACTGGAACCTGCTCGACGGCGACGTGATCCGCTGGCAGTTCGCCGAGGGCCCCGACGAGCGCCTGCTCGAAAAGCTGCACGAGGTACGCGCCATCATCGAGCCCGCCGCCGCCCGGCTGGCCGCCAGCCGGGCGACCGAGGACGACGTGGCCGCCCTCGACCGGGCGCTGACCGAGATGGCCCAGGCCGACGGCGACCCCGCCGCCGCCGTCGCCGCCGACCTCGCCTTCCACCGCGCGCTGCTCGCCGCCACCCACAACGAGCTGCTGGAACGCATGGAGGTCGTGATGGAGACGGGACTCGCCGAACGGGACCGGCTGGTGCACGGCGGCGCCGCGCACGACGACCCGGTGCCGAGTCACCGCGCGGTGGTCGACGCGCTGCGCGAGCGGGACGAGTCGGCGGCCGAGACCGCCATGCGTGAGTTGCTGGACAAGGCCGTCCGCGACGTCGAGAGGGCACGGGGACGAAGGGGCAGTCAGTGAAGATCGAGCGGATCGAGACGTTCCTGGTCGCGCCACGGTGGTTGTTCTGCCGGGTGGAGACCGACGACGGGCTCGTCGGGTGGGGTGAACCAGTCGTCGAGGGCCGCGCCGAGGTGGTGCGCAGCGCTGTCGAGGTGCTCTCCGAATACCTGATCGGTGAGGATCCCCTGCGCATCGAGCAGCACTGGCAGGTGCTCACCAAGGGTGGCTTCTACCGGGGCGGCCCGATCCTCTCCAGCGCGGTCGCCGGCCTCGACCAGGCACTGTGGGACATCGCCGGGCAGGCGTACGGCGCCCCGGTGCACGCCCTGCTCGGCGGACCCGTCCGCGAGAAGGTGCGGATCTACTCCTGGATCGGCGGGGACGAGCCCGACGAGGTCGCCGACGCCGCCGCCGCACAGGTCGCCGCCGGCCTCACCGGGGTCAAGATGAACGCCTGCGGTCGGCTCTCGGCCATCCCCACCTCGGCTGAGGTCGACGCGATCATCAATCGGGTCGCCGCCGCCCGGGAGGTGCTCGGCCCGGACCGGGACATCGCGCTCGACTTCCACGGCCGCGCCGGGCTGGCCGCCGTCCGTCGCGTACTGCCCGAGTTGGCCCCCCTGCGCCCGATGTTCGTGGAGGAGCCGGTCCTGCCGGACCAGGCCCACCACCTGCACGACATCGTGGCCGGCACGCCGATCCCGGTGGCCACCGGTGAACGCCTCTACGGCCGATCCGAGTTCCTCACCCCGCTGCAGGCAGGGGTTGCCGTGGTCCAGCCGGACCTGTCGCACGCCGGTGGGATCTCCGAGGTCCGCCGGATCGCCGCGCTGGCCGAGACGTACGGCGCGCTGCTCGCCCCGCACTGTCCGCTCGGCCCGATCTCGCTGGCGGCAAGCCTCCAGGTGGCGTTCGCGACACCGAACTTCCTGATCCAGGAGCAGAGCATCGGCATCCACTACAACGTGGGTTCCGAACTGCTGGACTACCTCATCGACCGGGAGCCGTTCCGGTTCGTCGACGGGCACATCGCCCGCTTCGACCGGCCTGGCCTGGGCATCACTGTGGACGAGGCGGCGGTCCGCAAGGCCACGCAGACCCCGCACACCTGGCGCAATCCGATCTGGCAGCACGCCGACGGGTCGTTCGCCGAATGGTGACCGGCGCGACGCCGGTCCCGCTGCGCGTGGAGTACGACGCGGCGCACGGCGGCCGGTGGAACAGCCTGCGCGGCGGCAACCGGCAGTGGCTGTGGCGGGGCCCGGAACCGGGCCGCCATGAGGTACGCCCCGGCGACGCGTTCGTCGATGCCGGCGGGCTGGAGGAGTGCCTACCCACCGTGCGCGGCGAGCCCGACCACGGCGAGGTGTGGTCGCGCCCGTGGCGAACCGCCGGCCCCGACACCGGCGGCCCTGGCACCTTGGTCATCGAGCGGCCGACGTTCACCCTGACCCGGCGGATCAGCGACTCCGGTGGCGTGGTGGTGGCCGACTACCGGCTGGCCGCCGACCCCGGTCACCGCTTCGTGTGGGCCGCGCACGCCCTGCTCGGCCTGTCCCCCGACGCTCACCTCGACGCGCCCGCCGGCACCCCCACCCGGCTGCACCCGGAGGCCGCCGCCCTGCTGCCGCCGGGCACCTGGCCAACCGACGCTCCGTGGCTCACCGGGCCGTGGCCCGCTCCCGCCGGGCTGACACTTGACACCTTCGGCGCGGACGACGGGACCGCGGTCGGCGCGGTGCTGCTCGACTGCCCACGGGTCCAGGTGATCGACGGCGACGACCGACTGACCCTGGAGCTGGAGTGTGCCGGGCAGCCCCGCAGCACCGCGCTCTGGCGCAACCTGGGCGGCTGGCCGGAGGACTGCCCCTACCGCAGCATCGGCGTCGAGCCGATGCTCGGCAGCGCCTTCGACCTGGCCGACGCCGGTCCGGCCGACGCGGCGATCGTCCCACCCGCCGGCGAGGTCGCCTGGCGACTCACCATCTCCGCCCACCGCATCCACTGAGGACATTCGCGATGAACCTGCTCGACGAGCTGCGTACCCACCGGTTGCTGGCCATCGTGCGCGGCCCGGACCCGGCCGCGGCGCTGACCGCCGTGCTCACCCTGGCCGAGAGCGGCGTCGCCCTGGTCGAGGTCTCGCTGACCAGCGCCGACGCGCTCGGCATCATCCGACGCGCCCGGGCCGCCCTCGGGCCCGACTTCGCCCTGGGCGCGGGCACAGTGCTCAGCACGGAGGACGCCCGGGCGGCCGCCGAGGCCGGCGCCGGCTTCCTCGTCACCCCGGCGCTGGCGCCGAGCGTCACCGAGGCCGCCCGACTCGGGCTGCCGGTGCTCGCCGGGGCGCTCACCCCCACCGAGGTGGTGCAGGCCAACAGCGCCGGCGCCACCGCCGTCAAGCTCTTCCCGGCGGCACTCGGTGGGCCCGACTACCTGGGCGCGCTGCGCGACCCGTTCCCCGGCACCGCGTTCGTGCCTGTCGGTGGGGTCGACGCGGACGGCGCGCGGCGCTACCTCGACCGGGGAGCCGTGGCGGTCGGCGTCGGCTCGCCGCTGCTCGGCGACGCCGTCCGCGGCGGTGACCTGGCGGCGCTGCGCGAGCGCGCCGCCGCCTTCCTGGCGGCGGTACGGCAATGACCGACCTGCTCACGCTCGGCGAGACGATGGCCGCCTTCCGCACCAGCGGCCCGCTGCGGCTGGGCGGCACCGCCGGGATCTCCGTCGCCGGGTCCGAGTCGACGGTGGCCATCGGGCTGGCCCGGCTCGGTCACCACGCCGCCTGGGTCGGTGTCACCGGCGGGGACGAACCGGGCGAGCTGGTCCGCCGGACGCTGCGCGCCGAGGGCGTCGACCTGACCTGGTCCCGGGTCGACCCGGCCGCACCGACCGGGCTGATCCTCTTCGAGAACCGGGTCGCCGACATCAACCGGGTCACCTACCACCGCGCCGGCTCGGCCGGCTCCCGGCTGGGCCCGGCCGACGTCACCCGCGCCTTCGACGCGCCCGGGCCGCCGCCCCGGCTGCTGCACGTCACCGGCATCACCTGCGCGCTGGGCACCGAGCCGTACCGGGCGGTGGTGGAGGCCGTACGCCAGGCTCGCGCGGCGGGCAGCACGGTCTGCCTGGACGTCAACCACCGCAGCCGGCTCTGGTCCGTCACCGAGGCCGCGGCGGCGCTGCGACCGCTGCTGCCCTCGATCGACCTGGTGGTCGCCTCCGACGACGAACTGCCGGTGCTGACCGACGCGCCCGACCCGGCCACGGCGCTACTCTCGGCCGGCGTCAGCGAGGTCGTCGTCAAGCACGGCGGCGACGGAGCGACAAGCCACCGGGCGACCGGCACGATCCACCGGCGAGCCCGGACGGTGCCGGTGGTGGACACCGTCGGGGCGGGTGACGCCTTCGTGGCGGGCCTGCTCTCCGGTTGGCTGGACGGCGCGGACGCCTCGACCCGACTGGGCCGGGCGGTCACCACCGGCGCGTTCGCCGTCGCCACCAGGGGCGACTGGGAGGGCCTGCCCGACCGGGCCGAGTTGGCGCTGCTCGACCACGGCCCCGGCGGTACGGTCCGCTGACGATCCCTCTCGAAGGAGCACCATGGAGCTGACCGAGCCGACCGTCTGGAGCACCGACCGGTTGGAGTTGGGTGAGGGCCTGCGCTGGGTCGACGACCGGCTGGTCCTGGTCGACCTGCTGGCCGGGCGACTGTTGGAGACCGACGGCGACGCCCCGACCCCGCTGCGGGAGCTGCGCCGCATCGACGTGCCGCTCGGCGCGGTCGCCCCGATGGTCGATCGACCCGGCGAATGGCTGGCGGCCGCCGGGACCGGCGTCAGAGTGCTGCCCGCCGCCGGCGACCCCCGACCGGTCGCCGAACTGGTCGACGACGCCCCCGAGCCGACCCGGATGAACGACGCCGTCGCCGACCCGCACGGCCGCTTCTGGGCCGGCAGCATGACGTACGCGATGGTGCCCGGCGGGGGCACGCTCTTCCGCCTCACCCCGGGTGCCGAGCCGGTCCCCGCGGTGACCGGGCTGACCATCCCGAACGGGCCGGCGTTCGACGCGGCCGGCACCACCATGTACCTGGCCGACACGCCCCGCGGCGAGATCGACCGGTTCACCGTCGACCCCACCACCGGTGACCTGCGCGGGCGGGAGCCGTTCCTGCGGCTGTCCCCCGCCGACGGCGGTCCGGACGGCATGACGCTCGACGCGGCCGGCCACCTCTGGATCGCGCTGTGGGGCGGCTCCGCGGTCCGCCGCTACCGGCCCGACGGCACCCTCGACCGGGAGATCCGACTGCCGGCCAAGCAGCCGGCCGGCATCTGCCTGGGCGGCCCCGACCTGCGACGACTCTTCATCGGCACCGCCCGGGTGGGGCTGGACGCGGCAGGCCCGCAGGACGGCGCACTGCTCGCGGTGGACGTGCCGGTGCCCGGCCTGCCCGCCGCGAGGGCCGGCGCACCATTGAGCTGATCGCAGGCATATCGGACGCCCGGGCGGGAACAACCGTATTCAAGTGCGGTAACAGCCGACCGGTGGGGAGCGAGCCGATGAGCACCGTGGGGTGGACGTCATGAACGGGCCGGTCGGTGACGAGCCGCTCGGCGAGCTGGAGCTGGTGCACACGTTCACCGGCCCGATGCCGACCGGGGTGAGCGTCTCGCACCAGGGCCGGATCTTCGTCAACTTCCCGAAGTGGGGTGACGAGGTGCCGGCCACCGTCGTCGAGCTGCGCGACGGCCGGGAGGTGCCCTACCCCGACCAGGCGTGGAACGACCCGTCCGGCAACGACGACGCGGGCGCGTTCGTGTCGGTGCAGAGCATCGTGGTGGACCCGGCCGACCGGCTCTGGGTGCTGGACACCGGCAGCCCGATGTTCCAGCCCACGAAGCCGGGCGGCCCGAAGCTGGTCCGGGTCGACCTGGACACCGACACGGTCGCCCAGGTGATCACCTTTCCGGCGGACGTGGCGCTGCCGACGACGTACCTCAACGACGTCCGCTTCGACCTGCGGCGGGGCGAGTCGGGGGTCGCGTACATCACCGACTCGGCGAGCGCCGGGCCGAACGGGATCATCGTGGTGGACCTGGCCAGCGGGGCCTCCTGGCGGCGGCTGCACGACCACCCGTCCACCAAGGCGGAGCCGCTGACGTCGTTCCGGCCGGTGGTCGAGGGCCGACCGTTCCTCGAACGGCCGGCGGACGGCCCGCCGAAGCCGTTGACCATGGGCTCCGACGGCATCGCCATCTCGGCCGACGGCACCCGGCTGTACTACTGCCCGCTGGCGTCCCGACACCTGCACAGCGTCTCCACCGAGGCGCTGGCCGACCCGTCGGCCACCCAGGAGGCGGTCGCGGCGACAGTTGTCGACGAGGGCGACAAGGGCACCGCGTCGGACGGGTTGGAGAGCGACGACGCGGGGCGAATCTACCTCACCTCGTACGAGCACAATGCGGTGCTGCGTCGACTGCCGGACGGCGAGTACGAGACGCTTGTGCACGACCCGCGGCTGCTCTGGCCGGACACCATGTCGGTGGCCACCGACGGGTACCTCTACGTCACGGCCAACCAACTGCACAGGCAGTCGCAGTACCAGCGCGGCCAGGACCTGCGACGCAAGCCGTACGCGCTGTTCCGCACCCGCATCGACGCCGGCCCGGTGCTGCTGCGCCGCGGGTAGGCCGCGTCAGCTCGCCGGCAGGGTTCGGTCCAGCAAATCGAAGAGGGCCGCCCAGTGCCGCTCGGTGCCCTGCTCGTGGTACATCGGGGTGTCGGCCATCGTGAAGCCGTGGTGCGCGCCCTCGTACACCTCCGAGCGGTAGCGCACCCCGGCGGCGTCGAGCGCCTGTTCCAGGGTGGCGATCTGCTCGGGCGTCATGGACTGGTCCGCGTCGGCGTGCCCGAAGTACAGCTCGCCGGTGATCGAGCCGACGCCCAGGTGCGGGCTGTCCGGGGCGTCGGTGACGACCCGCCCGGCGTGGAAGCTGGCGACGGCCGCGATGCGGTCCGGGTACGCCTCGATGGCCCGCAGCGCGTTCGTACCCCCCATGCAGTAGCCGGTGATCACGGCCGGTCCCGGCCGGACGTCATCGCGAGCGGCCAGGAAGTCCAGGTACGCGTCGGTGTCCCGGCTGATCGCGTCGGGGGTCAGCGCCCCGATCAGCGGCACGATCTTCTCGAAGAGGGCCCCTCGCTGGTCGGCCTCGCCGAGCCGGGACAGGTCGAACAGTGGCGCCCGGCCGGCCCGGTAGAACAGGTGGGGCGTGAGCACCAGGTAACCGCGTTCGGCGATCCGCTCGGCCATCTCCACCAGTCGGGGGCGGGGGCCGAAGGCGTCCATGAAGAGGAGCACGGCCGGGAACGGGCCGTCACCGTCGGGCCGGGTCAGGCTCGCGTCCGCCGTTCCGTCGCTGGTCGGGATGTCCACCGTCGTCGTCTGCATCGAGCCTCCTCGTACGCCGATCTTGGTCCGTCCCGGACGCTACTCTCCCCACCTGCGTGGGCCAGACAGGGACCGGCGATCCCTGGACAAGGTCACCCTGAATACCGGGCGGCGACCGGCCCAGTGTTGTCGGTGACCGATGAAGGACGCCGCGACGTGGAGGTTGTCGTGCTCGATGAGACCGTTGGGGACCTGACCGGAAAGCTCGCCGTGGTGACCGGCGGCAGTGACGGGCTGGGGCTCGCCCTGGCCAAGCGGCTGGCCCGCGCGGGAGCGGAGGTGGTGCTGCCGGTCCGCAACCCGGCCAAGGGTGACGCCGCGCTGGACGCCGTCCGGGCCGCCGCGCCGGGCGCCACCGTGTCGACCCGGCCGCTGGACCTCGCCTCGCTGGACTCGGTGGCCGCACTGGCCGACACACTGCTCGGCGAGGGGCGACCGATCCACCTCCTGATCAACAACGCCGGTGTGATGGCGCCACCCACCCGACACACCACCGCCGACGGCTTCGAGCTGCAGTTCGGCACCAACCACCTCGGCCACTTCGCGCTGACCGGACGGTTGCTGCCGCTGCTGCGGGCCGGACAGGCCCAGGTCACCTCCATGTCGAGCAGCGCCGCCCGCTCCGGCAGGCTGGACTGGGACGACCTGCAGAGCACCCGGCGGTACGGGGCGGTCCGCGCGTACAACGCCTCCAAGCTGGCCACGCTGCACTTCGGGCTGGAGTTCGACAGGCGCAGTCGCGCCGGCGGTTGGGGCGTCACCAGCAACGTGGCGCACCCCGGCACCACGATGACCAACCTGTACGCGTCCGGGCCCAACCTGGGCCGCAGCCGGCCCTCGCCGCACCACGCCCTGATGAGCCGGCTGGCCCGCTGGGGCATCCTGGTGCAGTCGGTGGACGCCGGCCTGCGGCCCGCCCTCTACGCGGCCACCAGCGAACGGGCGCAGGGCGGCCGGTTCTACGGGCCGGACGGTCTGGGGCAGTTCACCGGCGCGCCAACCGAGTTGACCGTCTACCGTTCGGCCCGCAGCACCGACGACGCGGCCCGGCTCTGGACCGTCTCAGAGCGGCTGGTCGGCGTCGGGTACTGAGCGGCAACATGCCCGAGCACTGAGCTGGAACGCGCCCGCGTGAACGACGCGTCAAGAATCGGCGCGGGCCCGTCGAAAGGGCGTATCGGCGGGCTCCTCGCCGCCGTCGGGCGGTGACGATGGGTCCATGAGTCCTTGGCGGATGACACGCTGGGAACGCGGGCACCTACCGCCCGACAGCGACCCGATCGAGCCGGCTTCCGGCGCGGGCGGGCCGCAACGCCGACACGAGGCGCTGGTCAGCGTCCGACTCGGCCCGGCCGCGCCCGGCAGCCACCTGGTCGAGTACCTGCGGCACGAGCCGTGCGCCGTCGACGCGTGGTGGATCGCCGCCGACGTCGACGCCGTGGTGCGGCTCTCCGCGCCGAGCGTGACCATGCTGCACCGGGCCGTGGCCGACCTGCGCCTACGCGCCGGGGTGGAGGTGGTCGAGGCCAACTACATCCTCCGCGCGCTCGACCTGTCCGTACCGGCCGAGCCACGCCGTGAGGTTCCGGCGTGGGCGGTGTCCGCCGCATGAGCCGCTCCGCCGCGCAGGACAGGACCGCCATGGACGACGGCCCGATAATCTACGCCGTTCCGGTGCGTGAGCTGCCCGGACGGCCGGTCGGAACGGTGCGGACCGGGCGGACGCCGCAGGGTGAGCGGGTGGGTATCGCCTTCACCCGATCCGACCTGTTGGTCACCGCGATGGGCGCCGACCAGCCGTGGGAGGAGCTGTGCGAGTCGGCGCTGCGCGGCATGCTGCGTCCGCTCGGCATCGACCGGATCCAGGTCGATCCTCTGCTGGTGGCGCCGCCGCTCGGCCCGAGCGTCGGCGACCGGGCCGCGCCGACCGCGCCCGTTCAGGCGGGTACGAAGCGCACGGCGTCGGCGATCACGTAGCCGTCGGTGTCCTCCGTGCGAATCAGCACGCTCCCGTCGCTGCCCGCCGTGAACGGGTAGGTGCCCAGCGACACCCACTGGCCGCCGGACTGCCGCTGGTCGACGGTCCGGGTGGTCACCCCACCGGAGTACGCGATGTCCACCGGCACGTTCGTCGCCCGGTTCGGGTCGGCGGTCCAGCGCAGGTGCACGGTCCACGAGCCGGCGGTGGGCAGCGTCGGGCGGAACCGTAGCCGGTTGACGCCCTTGGCGGTGTTGCCGTCGTGCTCGTAGTCCGCGCCGTGGTAGCCGCCGATGCTGGTGCTGCGCAGCCACGTCCCGGCCCGGGTGATCCCGCTGGTCGAGGCGTTGTCCACGATCACCTCGCCGGGCGTTCCCCAGTCGAGCACCGCGCCGTCCTGACGTAGCCGGGCCTGGAGGGCGGGTACGGAGACGGCCTGCACGGCGAGGTCGCCGGTGAGCGCCAGCGACGCCGCGGTCGCCGCCGCCTGCCCGAGGATCATGAACACGGGCTCCATCCGGATCGAGCCGTACGCGATGTGGCTGGCCGACAGGCAGACGGGCACGAGCAGGTTGGCGCACTGGTTCTGGTGCGGGACGATCGCGCGGTAGCTCACCGGGTACGGCTGCGGGACGCTGATCTGCACGTCCCCCTCGTTACGGACCCGGCCGTCGACCACGACGCGCTGGCAGTTGTGGGAGTCCATCGTGTAGCTGGCCAGGCCCACCGAGTCGGCGGCCCGCGTCCGCCCCCGGCAGTCGGCCTCGGTCAGCACGTACGCGGAGACCATCCGGCGGGCCTCGCGGATGTAGAGCAGCGGTGGCCAGCCACCCGTCGCGGTGAACTCGTCGACGGGCAGCCCCCAGCGGGTGGTCGAGTCGCGCACGGTCGCCGGCAGCCGGGGGTCGTTGGCCAGGAACCACATCAGCCCCTGCTGGTACGTGCGGTGCTCGTCGATGATGCTCTCCCGGACGGTCCAACTCGCGGTCGGGTACGCGTAGTTGAAGCCGATGTCGTCGGTGGAGACCGCGCCGTTGTTGTTGGAGTCGGTCTTGCCGCCGCCGATCGATCCGGTGGTGAAGTACGGCCCGGTGTAGCCGGCCTGGATGTGGCGCAGCAGCAGCTCGTACCGGATCGGGTCGTAGCCGGACGGTTTGGCGAACGGGATGCGGTTGGCCGCCTGGGTGAGGCACATCCGGAAGCAGTACGCCTGGATCCGGTCGTCGCCGCTGCCCTGCGGCGCGAGTGGGGTGGTGGAGATGCCCGGCAGCAGGCCGCTGGCCGGCGAGCCGGCCGTCACGTACGGGTCGACGGGGTAGACGAACTGGTGGGTGGTGCGGGACTGCACCCCGTTGATCGTCTCGCCGTAGGTGTCGTTGGACTCCCGCCCGACGGTGAAGCTCACCCCTGCCATCGCGAGCAGGTCACCCTCGTAGGTGGCGTCGACGAACACGCCACCGGCGTAGACCGAGCCGTCCTCGGTGCGCAGCTCGGTGATCCGGTTGCCGGCGCGGCCGAGGCTGGACAGCCGGGCGTTGACGACCACCGGGACGCCCGCCTCGGCCAGCATCTCGGCGAACACGGCGGTGGCGACGTGCGGTTCGAAGGTCATCCGCAGCGGGGACGTCGGCGTGAGCGTCCCGCCGTGGTACTTGACGTACACCCGGCGGTAGAACTCGGCGGCCAGCCCGCCGATGGACGCCTGGACGCCGGTGTCGGTGGCCCCGAGCCCGGCGGTGCTCAGCCCGCCGACGTGGCTGGTGGGTTCGACCACCACGGCGGTGCGGCCGAGTCGGCGCATGGTGATCGCGGCGGCCAGCCCGCCGGAGGTGGCGCCGTAGACGACCAGGTCGGCGGTGGTGACGGCGGCGCGGGCGGGGCCGGCGCGGAACGGGTCGGCCAGGCCGGCCAGGACGAGGCCGGCGCCACCGGCGGTCAACAGCCGGCGACGGGACAGGGGCAGGGACACGGCGCACTCCAAGGGGTAACCGGAGGGGACGGTTACAGAAGCACGCCGCTGCCGCTGCTAGCGAAATTCTTCAATCTCCGCGGGCGGGTGTCAACGGTCAGGGGCGGTAGCGGTAGCCCATGCCCGGCTCGGTGATGAGGTGGCGGGGGCGGGTCGGATCGTCCTCCAACTTGCGCCGGAGCTGGGCCAGGTACTGCCGCAGGTAGTTGGTCTCGTTCTGGTACTCCGGCCCCCACACCTCCTGCAGGAGCTGGCGTTGGCTGACCAGCTTGCCGGGGTGGCGCAGCAGCTTCTCCAGCACGCTCCACTGCGTGGGGGTCAGCTTGACCTCGGTGTCGTCGTCGCTCCACACGCGGTGGTCGGCCAGGTCGACGGTGTGCCGGCCGATCCGCAGCGCCGGCACGGCCTCGCTGGACGCGCCGAGCCGCCGGGTCACCGCGCGGATGCGGGCCAGCAGCTCCTCCACCCCGAACGGCTTGGTGACGTAGTCGTCGGCGCCCGCGTCGAGGGCCGCGACCTTGTCCTCGCTGCCGGCCCGGCCGGACAGCACGATGATGGGTACGGCCGTCCAGCCGCGCAGACCCCGGATCACCTCGACACCGTCGATGTCGGGCAGGCCGAGGTCGAGGACCACCAGGTCCGGCGGGTGGCTGGCGGCGGCCTTCAACGCGGCGGCCCCGGTGGCGGCGACGTCCACGTCGTACCGGCGGGCGCGCAGGTTGATCCGCAGGGCCCGCAGGATCTGCGGTTCGTCGTCGACGACCAGGATGCGCGTCATTCCTGCGGCTCCTCCGGGCTGCTCTGGGCGGCGGCGGGCAGCCGCAGCACCATGGTGAGACCCCCGCCGGGGGTGGTCTCGGGGGTGATGCTGCCACCCATGGCCTCGGCCAACCCCCGGGACAACGCGAGCCCGAGGCCGACGCCGGTCTGGTTGTCTCGGTCACCAAGGCGCTGGAACGGCAGGAAGACGTGCTCCCACTTGTCTTCCGGGATGCCGGGCCCACGATCGATGATCCGCAGCTCGACCTGGCCGGCGTGCGCGCTGGCGGTGATCGTGGGCGGCTGGTCGGACGGGCTGTAGCGCAGCGCGTTGGCGATGACGTTTACCAGCACCCGTTCCAGCAGGCCCGGGTCGGCGGTGGCCGCCGGCAGGTCGGCCGGAATGTCCGTGGCGACGGTCGCGGCCGCCGGGCCAAGTTCGTCCAGGGCCAGGGGTACGGCGTCCTCCAGGCCGATGGTCGTCGACGTGATGCCCAGGGCGCCGGCCTGGAGCCGGCTCATGTCGAGCAGGTTGGCGACCAGTCGGGCGAGGCGGTCGAGCGACTCCTCGGCGGTCTCCAGCAGCTCCTCGCGGTCGGCCTCGTCGAACTCGATGTCGTGGCTTCGCAGGCTGGTCACCGCCGCCTTCGCCGAAGCCAGGGGCGTACGCAGGTCATGGCTGACCGCCGCGAGCAGCGCGGTGCGCATCCGGTCGGCCTCGGCGAGGGGCCGGGCGGTGGCGGCCTCCTCGGCGAGCCGTTCCTGGCGTAGCGCGACGGCGGCCTGGGCGGCGAACGCCTCGACGATCCGCCGGTCGGCCGCCTCCAACCGTCGGCCGCTGAGCACCACGGTGATGCGCTCGTCGACGGGTACCGCGGTCTCGCCGTCGTCCGGTGTGCAGGCCGGCTGCTCACCGACGCTGGCCACGACGCACCAGGCGTGTTCCTCGCGGGCCCGCTCGGGGCGGCCGCTCGCCTCCTCGGCCAGCTCCAGCAGGCTCACCGCGCGCAGCCCGAACGTCTCGCGGAGCTGGTCGAGCAGGGCGGCCAGCGGGCGTTCGCCGCGCAGCACGCCACCGGCGACGGCGGCGAGGGTCTGCGCGTCGGCGGCGGCGCGCGCGGCCTCGCGGGTCCGCCGGGCGGCCACGTCGACGATCCAGCTCACCGCGAGGGCGACCCCGACGAAGACGGCGAGCGCGAGCAGGTTGTCGGCCTCGGCGATGGTGAGCGTCCGGTACGGCGGGGTGAAGAACCAGTTGAGCAGCAGCGACCCGCCGAGCGCGGCGACCAGCGCCGGCCACACCCCGCCGACCAGCGCGACCCCGACCACTCCGGCGAGGAACAGCAGGATGTCGTTGGTCAGCGTCAGGTCGGGCAGCGCCTTGAGCAGCAGGGTGAGCAGCGCCATGCCGAGCACCGCCAGGCCGAAGCCGAGCAGCCGGCGACGTCGGGACAGCGCCGCCGGCACGGCCGCCGCCCGCCGGCCCTTGCCGGCCTGCTTGTGGGTGACCAGGTGTACGTCGATCGTCCCGGACAGCGCGGTGGTGGTGACCCCGACGCCCCGGGCGAAGATCTGCGCGAGGCGGCCTCGGCGACTCGCGCCGAGCACCAGTTGGGTGGCGTTCACGCCCTGGGCGAAGTCGAGCAGCGCGGCTGGCACGTCGGTGCCGAGCACCTGGTGGTACGTACCGCCGAGGCTCTCGACGAGCACCCGTTGGCGGGCGAGTTGGGCCGGGTCGGCGCCGGCCAGACCGTCGCTGCGGGCCACGTGCACGGCGAGCAGGTCGGCGCCCTTGCTGCGGGCGGCGATCCGGGCCGCCCGGCGGATCAGCGTCTCGCCCTCCGGGCCGCCGGTCAGCGCCACCACGACGCGTTCCCGGGCCTCCCAGGTGGCGGCGATGCCCTGCTGGCTGCGGTACCTGTCGAGCTGCTCGTCGACCTTGTCGGCAAGCCAGAGCAGCGCCAGTTCGCGCAGCGCGGTGAGGTTGCCGACCCGGAAGTAGTTGCCCAGCGCGGCGTCGATCTTGTCGGGTCGGTAGATGTTGCCGTGCGCCATCCGCCGACGCAGCGCCTCCGGGGTCATGTCGACCAGCTCGACCTGCTCGGCCGCGCGGACGATCTCGTCCGGCACGGTCTCCCGCTGGGTGGTGCCGGTGATCTGCGCGACGACGTCGTTCACCGATTCCAGGTGCTGCACGTTGACCGTGGACAGCACGTCGATCCCCGCGTCCAGCAGCTCCTGGACGTCCTGCCAGCGCTTGTCGTGCCGCGAGCCGGGCACGTTGCTGTGGGCCAGCTCGTCGACGACCGCGATCTCCGGCCGGCGGGCCAGCACCGCGTCCACGTCCATCTCGGTGAACTCGGCGCCCCGGTAGGTCATCGTGCGCCGGGGCACCTGCTCCAGGTCGCCGATCATCGCGGCGGTGTGCTGCCGGCCGTGCGTCTCCACGAAACCGATCACCACGTCGGTGCCGCGCGCGGCCCGCCGCTGGGCCTCCTCCAACATGGCGTACGTCTTGCCGACGCCGGGAGCGGCCCCGAGATAGATGCGTAGTTCTCCGCGTGGCACGGGAACCATCCTCCCTGGTCAGAGTGGCGGGCGGGGCCGTGCCCGGTCGGCACGGCCCCGCCCGCGATGTGCTCAGCGCGCGGCGAACTGCTTGTCGAGGGCGATGTTGAGTTCCAGCACGTTCACGCCGGGCTCACCCATGAAGCCGAGCCCTCGCCCGTCGGTGTGCTCCTTGATGAGCTTGCGGACCGCCGCCGGGTCCGCGCCGCGCTCCCGGGCGACCCGGTTGACCTGCAACTCGGCGTACGCCGGGCTGATCTGCGGGTCGAGACCGCTGGCGCTGGCGGTGACCGCGTCGGCGGGCACCGCCGGCTTGGCGGGCGCGTCGCCCCGGATCGGGGTGACCACCCCGCCGGCCGCGACGTAGTCCTCACCGGGCTTGGCCAGCTCCACGGTGACCCCCTGGTACGAGGGAACGAACGGCGTCGCCGGGGCGACCTGGTTGACGCTGACCACCCGGGTGACCGGGCCGGTCAGGCCGTCGGCGCGGAACACCGCGAGCACGGCGCCCACCCCGTCGTCGTCGGTGCAGAACGGGCGTCGCCCGTCGACGCCGTTCAGCTCCCCGACGGCCTTACTGCGCCCGCAGACCTGGGTGAGCAGGCTCTCGCTGGACTCCTCCGGGTCGGTGGCGATGGTGTCGACGACGCTCTCCGGGCCGAGGTTGCTGGCCGAGGTGGACGTCGGGTCGTAGCCGTCGCCGGCGGCCGACGGGCGGGACTGGAAGTAGCGGGCGACGGGGTTGCCGTCCGCGTCGGTGAAGGACTGGCCGATCAGCGAGCTGCCGACCGTCGTGCCGCCCACGGTGACCAGCGAGCCGTCGGCCTTGTGGTTGAGGCCGGGTAGCTGACCGAGCGCGACCAGGGCCAGCGGGTAGACCAGGCCGAGCAGCACCGTGAAGACGAGCAGGGCGCGCAGGGCGGCGAGGTGTTGGGCGATCCAGGTGGGTAGACGCATCACGAAATCCCCGGGACGAACTGGATGAGCAGGTCGATGAGCTTGATCCCGATGAACGGCACGATGATGCCGCCCAGTCCGTACACCAGCAGGTTGCGGCTGAGCAGCTTCGACGCGGCGGCCGGCCGGTACCGCACGCCGCGCAGGGCGAGCGGGATCAGCGCGATGATCACCAGGGCGTTGAAGATGACGGCGGACAGGATCGCCGACTCCGGGCTGGCCAGCCGCATGATGTTCAGCGCGTCCAGGCTCGGGTAGAGGCCGGCGAACATGGCCGGGATGATCGCGAAGTACTTCGCGATGTCGTTGGAGATGCTGAACGTGGTCAGCGCTCCCCGGGTGATCAGCAACTGCTTGCCAATCTCCACGATCTCGATCAGTTTGGTCGGGTCGGAGTCGAGGTCGACCATGTTGCCGGCCTCCTTGGCGGCCGACGTTCCGGTGTTCATGGCCACCCCGACGTCGGCCTGGGCGAGCGCCGGCGCGTCGTTGGTGCCGTCACCGGTCATCGCGACCAGCCGGCCACCCTCCTGCTCCCGCTTGATCAGCGCGAGCTTGTCCTCCGGCGTCGCCTCGGCCAGGAAGTCGTCCACCCCGGCCTCGTCGGCGATGGCCTTGGCGGTACGCGGGTTGTCACCGGTGATCATCACGGTCCGGATGCCCATCCGGCGCATCTCGTCGAACCGCTCGCGCATGCCGGACTTGACCACGTCCTTGAGGTGGATGACGCCCAACGCGCGGGCCGGCTCACCGTCGACGTGCTCGGCGACCACCAGCGGGGTGCCGCCGGTGCCGCTGATCGCGTCCACGATCTCGCCGACCTGCTCGGTCGGGTGACCGCCGTTCTCGCGTACCCACTTCATGACCGCCGAGGCGGCGCCCTTGCGGACCCGACGGGCGGTGCCCGACGCGCCACCGTCGACGCTGGCGTCCGGGCTCAGGTCGACGCCGCTCATCCGGGTCTGCGCGGTGAACGGTACGAAAGTGGCGTGCGGCATGACGCCGGGTTCGCGTTCGCGGAGCCCGAACTCGTTCTTCGCCAGCACGACCACCGAGCGCCCCTCCGGGGTCTCGTCGGCCAGGCTGGAGAGCTGCGCGGCGTCCGCCACGGTCGCGGCGTCGACCCCCTCGACCGGGACGAACTCGGCGGCCTGCCGGTTGCCCAGCGTGATGGTGCCGGTCTTGTCCAGCAGCAGGGTGTTGACGTCGCCGGCCGCCTCGACGGCCCGGCCGCTCATGGCCAGCACGTTGCGCTGGACGAGGCGGTCCATGCCGGCGATGCCGATGGCCGACAACAGCGCGCCGATGGTGGTGGGGATCAGGCAGACCAGCAGCGAGACCAGCACGACGCCGGTCACACCGGAACCGGTGATCGCCCCGCTGTCCGGCGCGGCGGCCTGGTACGCCTTGGAGAAGATCGCGAGGGGCTGGAGGGTGACGACGGCCAGCAGGAAGATGACCGTGAGCGCGGCGAGCAGGATGTTCAGCGCGATCTCGTTCGGCGTCTTCTGCCGGTTGGCACCCTCGACCAGGGCGATCATCCGGTCGATGAAGCTCTCCCCCGGCTTCTGGGTGATCTTCACGATGATCCGGTCGGAGAGCACCTTGGTGCCACCGGTGACCGCGCTGCGGTCGCCGCCGGACTCCCGAATGACCGGGGCCGACTCGCCCGTGATGGCCGACTCGTCGACGCTGGCGATGCCCTCGACGATGTCGCCGTCGCCCGGGATGATGCCGCCCGCCTCGACGAGCACGACGTCGCCCTGGCGCAGCTCCGGCGCGGGCACCGCCTCGTCGCGGTAGGTGTTGGCCCGCGCGCCCGGCTTCCAGTCGATCAGCCGGGTGGCGATGGTGTCCTTCTTGGCCTGCCGCAGGGTCGCGGCCTGGGCCTTGCCCCGGCCCTCGGCGACCGCCTCGGCCAGGTTGGCGAAGATGACGGTCAGCCAGAGCCAGATGGTGATCGCCCAGCTGAACACCGACGGGTCGGCCACCGCCAGGACGGTGGTGAAGGCCGCGCCGACCTCCACGATCAGCATCACCGGGTTGCGCCACAGGGTGGCCGGGTTGAGCTTACGGACGGCGTCCGGCAGGGACCGGAGCAGTTGCTTGGGGTCGAGCAGGCCTCCGCCGATCCGGTTGCCCTGCATTGCCGGGGTGCCGGGAAGCTGCTCTGTCGGGGCGGACGTGACGGACATGTCCTCGTTCCTCATGATGGTCAGAGCCCCTCTGCCAGCGGGCCGAGCGCGAGCGCGGGCAGGAAGGTCAGCGCGACGAGGACCACCGTGACGCCGACAACCATCCCGATGAACAGCGGTTTGTGGGTCGGCAAGGTGCCCTCGGACGCGGGGGTGGGTGCCTGGCGGGCCAGCGAGCCGGCCAGCGCGAGCACGAAGATCAGCGGCAGGAAGCGGCCCAGCAGCATGCACAACGCGAGCGCGGTGTCCCACCAGGTGGTATTGACCGTGATGCCGCCGAAGGCGGAGCCGTTGTTGTTGCTGGCCGAGGTGAACGCGTACAGCACCTCGGAGAGGCCGTGCGGGCCGACGTTGAGCGCTGTCGAGTTGTTGCCGGTGGCGAACGCCGCCGCCGTACCGACGAGCACCAGGATGGGCGTGATCAGGAAGTAGAGCGAGGCGAACTTGATCTCCCGCGACCCGATCTTCTTGCCCAGGTACTCGGGCGTGCGACCCACCATCAGCCCGGCCACGAAGACCGTGATCACCGCGAGGATGAGCAGGCCGTACAGACCGGAGCCGGTGCCGCCGGGCGCGACCTCGCCGAGCATCATGTTGACCATCGTCATCATGCCGCCGAGCGGGGTGAACGAGTCGTGGAACGAGTTCACCGCACCCGTCGAGGTGAGCGTGGTGGCGGCGGCGAAGGTGGCCGAGTTCGACACGTCGAACCGCACCTCCTTGCCCTCCATCGCCGCGCCGACCGCCTGCGGCACCGTGCCGTGTCCGGCCAGCTCGAAGATGTTGGTGATGGCGACGCTGAGGAACGCGAGGATGCCCATCACCGCGGCGATGGCGTAGCCCTGCCGGTTCTGCCCGACCATCCGGCCGAAGACCCGGGGCAGGCTGAACGGGATCAGGAAGATCAGGAAGATCTGGATCCAGTTCGTCCAGGTCGTGGGGTTCTCGAACGGGTGCGCGCTGTTGACGTTGTAGAAGCCGCCACCGTTGGTGCCCAGTTCCTTGATCACTTCCTGGCTGGCGACCGGGCCACCGGTGACCGTCTGGGCGCCGCCGGTCAGCGTGCTCACGTCGGTGCCGGCGGACAGGTTCTGCACCACCCCACCGATCATCAGCACGATGGCGCCGAGGACCGCGATCGGCACCAGGATCCGCAGCGTGATCCGGGTCAGGTCGACCCAGAAGTTGCCGAGCTGACCCGTACGGCTGCGGGCGAAACCGCGGACCAGCGCCACCGCCACCGCGATGCCGACCGCCGCCGACACGAAGTTCTGCACGGCCAGGCCGGCCATCTGCACGAGGTGGCCCATGGTCGACTCACCCGAGTACGACTGCCAATTCGTGTTCGTCACGAACGAGACGGCCGTGTTCCACGCGCCGTGCGGCACCACCGAGTCGAAGCCCAGCGACAGCCACAGGTGGTTCTGCACTCGCTGGAACAGGTACAGGAACAGGATCGAGACGGCCGAGAACGCCAGCACGCTGCGGGCGTACACGCCCCAGGTCTGCTCGGCGGCCGGGTTGACCCCGACCAGACGGTAGATCCCCCGCTCGACGCGCGACTGCTTCGTACCGGAGACGGCCCGGAACATGTAGTCGCCGAACGGCTTGTAGACGGCCACCAGGGCCGCCACCAGCGTCAACACGAAGATGACGCCCGCTGTTGTCATGGTCATCAGAAGCGCTCCGGGAACAGCAGGGCAAACACCAGGAACGCGCCCAGGACGATCGCGAGCACCAGACCGACGGCATTGACCGCGTTCACAGCTTCTCCACCGCCCGGACCACCAGGGCGAGCACTGCGAACAGCGCCACCGTGAGGACCACGAACACCACGTCAGACACGCTGACTCCTCTTACCGGAAAGGTTCGTCGCGACCGCCTCCCGGTCGCGCCGGGCAAGCAAAGCCCAGGTGCGCGTCAGACGGCACGGGCCATAACGCGACCATGACGGCGGCGAACCTTTTCTTGACGCGGTTTTCACGCACGCACCTGATCAGGTGAAATGCGGCACAAACCCGACGGTCGAGACCGGGAGGAGAGGAGCCGGGCCGGTCAGGCCGGGCGGCGGGCCACCAGCACGTCGCGCATGATCGACTGGTCGACCCGGTGCCGCAGCGCGCGGTAGGGCTCGTCGTCGACCACGCTCAGGCCGGCGTCGGCCAGCGCCGCCGCCGCGTCGTCCCGGCTCGCGACGTGGGTGTTCCACGAGATGCCGAGCGCGCCGCCGGGCCGCAGCAACCGCGCCCAGACCGGCGCGGCCTCCGCGAGCAGCGCCAGCGGGTCGCGCGACAGACCCTGATCGGCGGTACGACTGCCGTGCTGTACGCCGTACGGGGCGTCCGCGACCACCACGTCGACGGTCTCCGGACGGAAGAACTCGCCCGCGCGGGTGGTGTCGGCGTTGACCACGTCCAGCAACTGCGTATTGCCTGCCTTGTGGTCCTCGCGGGTCGGGGCCAGCTCGATGCGTACCCGCCGGCCGACCACCTTGCGCTCGCGCCGCACCGGTCCCGATTCCAGCACCCGGTGCTTCACGCGCTTCTGCTTCAGCCAGGTGGTGACGAACGCCCGGTACGCCTCGACGTCCTTCTGGTCGCGCTCGATCCCCGCCGCGTCGAAGCCGTACATCAGCGCCTGGTTGAGGGTGGTACCCCGACCGCAGAGCGGATCGAGCACCCGGAACCGGCGGTCGGTCAGCTCACCGGCCCAGTCCGACGCGAGCAGGGTGACGTTGAGCAGCAGCTTGGTGAACTGCTCGTTGGTCTTGCCCACGTACTTCTGGATGGTGAGCAGGTCGTCGTCGTACCGGTCCAGCCGGCTCCACTCCACCGGGCGCAGCAGGTCACCGACGATCTCGAACAGGGCGTACCCGGCGGAGAGGTTGCCCAGGACGGCCAGGTCCCGCTCGGTCAGACCGTCACCCGCGAACGTGACGTACGTCGCGCCGCCGACGACCTCGGTGTCCAGCTCGCCGATCCGGCCGTCGAGCGCCGACCGGCCGAAGATCTCCAGCTCGGCCCGGGTGAGGTCGATGGCGGATCGGGCGTACACCCGGTTGGTGGCGGGCAGGATCAGCAGGCCGTAGCGCGTCATGATCGGGCGAGTATTTCACAACCGGTGACGACCGCCGGGAACCGGAGCGACGCCCGGAACGACTACCCACGCATGGGGTGTGAACAGTGGCGGGAGATCCTGTCCGCACAGCTGGACGGGGAGGAGACCGCCGACGAACGCGCGGCGGCGCAGGGGCACCTGGACGAGTGCGCCACGTGCCGGGCCTGGTTCGCGACGGCGGTGGCGGTGACGCGCCGCGTTCGTACCCGATTGGTCACTGATGTCCCCGATCGGACCGACGCGATCCTGGCCGCCATCGGCGACGCTGCGACCGCCGGGGCGGACGACGCGCCAGCGAGCCGCCGGTCGCGGTGGCGGCCCCACCTGCCCGGACGCGGCACCCTGGTCGTCGGGCTGCGCGCGGCGCTCGGGCTGCTCGGCGCGGTCCAACTGGTGCTCGGCCTCGCCCAGGTCGGCAAGGGAGCGACCGCGGAGCACCTGCACGCCTCCGGCCAGCACCTGTGGCACGAGTCGGCCGCCTGGAACGTGGCGGTCGGGGCCGGCTTCCTCTTCGTGGCGGTACGCCGCAGCCCACCGGCGGGTCTGCTGCCGATGCTCAGCGCGTTCGTCGGCACCCTGCTGCTGCTCTCGGTCAACGACCTGGCCACCGGGTCGGTGAGCGGGGAACGACTGGTCAGCCACGGTTTCCTGGTGGTCGGCTACCTGGTCACCGTGCTGCTGTCCCGCCCGGGGCTGCGTCCCGGCGGACCCGCCCCGCAGCGGCAACCGGCGCCGTCGCGCTGGCGGTTCGGCGCGGACGAGGCCGAGCGGCCCCTGCGGGTGGTCAACTCCGGGGCGTACCCGGCACAGGCCGCCGACCGTCACGCCGCCCCGGCGGTGCGGACCGGTCGGGCCGCGCGTACCGATCGGGCCGCCTGAGCGTCGGGGGCGGGACGTTCAGTCCCCCTGCCGGCGGCGTGCCCGGTGGGCGCGCAGGTTTGCCGGAAGGCCGCAGACGCGGACGGAGTGCCAGACCCCGCTGTTGTTGCGGGAGCGGTCGTAGAACGCCACCTGGCACCGGGGGTTGCGACAGGTCTTGACGCGGCGGCCGACGTCGGTGAGTTGCGCCGCGAACAACTCCGCCAGGACGAGGGAGACCAGCAGTTCGGCCCCCGTCCCGGCGGGATCGAGGCAGACCGAGCCGGTCCCGTCGAGCCGCAGCGAGGCGACTGTGGCGCGAGGGGCCGGCGCCGGCTCGGGCGGCCCGGATTCCGGTGTGGCGTGCAGCCTGGCGTCGATCCCGTACCGCAGCTCGTCGCGGAAGGTCCGCAGCGCCCGTAGGCCCGCCGGGTCGAGCTCCACATCGGGTGCCGGCCGCCCGGTGATCGTCGACCACCGGGCGGCGACATCGTGCGCCCACTGCGTGGCGCTGTCGAGATCGTCGAGAAGATCCGGCTGGCGCGGTGCGCCCGCCGGGAGCGTGTTGAGCAGGTCCTGGACGAGCCCGAGGCCTCCTGGTGCGGACTCGAGGCCGTACCTCGTGGTCGCGGGCCACGGCGGAGGGGGCACCGTCATGTCACTTCCCGATCAGGCCGAGCGCCCCGTACCACAGCGGTCCCGGGTTCACCCAGTCCGGATAGAGCTCCATCATCGCGTCGAAGAACTCAAGGGCCGTCGACTTCTCCGCCAACAGCCGTTCCACGTTCAACAGGTACCTCCGGGTCTCGTCGATGCTCGACGGGTCGTCGGGGCGGTTGCGGTTCTTGTGGCTGGCGACGACCGCCCGGGGCGCGAGGGCCTCGACGCGGTCGAGGGCCTTGAGCCACTCCCGCAGGCCGCCGTTGACGGTCTCCAACAGGTACTGGTGGACCCCGTTGTAGACGACGTCGCCGGCCACCACGAGACCGATCGACGGCACGTGCAGAACGGTGGAGTGGTCGCCATCGGTGTGCCCGGTCTCGACCGGCTGGGCGACGTTGCCCTCGATCAGGATTCCGCCGGGCGGCACCGGAATGGCGTCGATGGGCGACTCCGGGATCAGCCCGGGGAAGACCTTGTCGAACACCTCTTGACGCCCGACGGTCGCCTGCTGGCGCATGACCTCGATCGTCCCGGGCGTCGCGTAGGTGACGGCGTCAGGGAAGCGCTTGACCAGCTCGGGGGCACCGAACCAGTGGTCGCCGTGCCCGTGGGTGGCGTAGATGGCCGTCAGCCGCTTGCCCGAACGCTCGATCCAGTCTCCGGCCGTCGCGATCTGCTCGTGAGTGAACGGCGGGTCCACCAGCAGCGCCTCCTCGGCCCCCGAGATCAGAGTGGTGGCGGTCGGATTGAAGTGGATGGGCGAGCCGTCCGGCATGCGCTGCTCTCCGGCCCGGACCGGGCCATCCAGGACCAGAACTTCGTACGACAGGGCAGATGGGGACATGTCTCCTCCTCGGTGAAACGGGCCACGACAGTCGGCGCACCTCTACCGGCACTCCCACCGACGAAATAAGCGTAAACCGTATGCCTATTTCAGCGAGGCGTTTTCCGAGTCTTCCGCGTCACGTCCTCCCCCACGATGACCTGCGGAATGATCTGCTCCACGATCGTCAGCAGCGTGGTGGTGAGCAGCAGGTGCACCTGGGCTCGGGTGAGCGCGTCACGCTGGAGCCACTCCCGGGCGGTGGACGTCGCCAGCCCGCAGTACGCCCGGACCATCCCCCGCAATTCCACGTGGTCCTCGGCCTCGTCGGCCAGCCCGACGGCGACCAGCATCCGGTCCGCTGCGACCTCCTCGGCCTCGGCGAGCACCCGCTCCACGTCGGCGTCGCCGCCCATCCCCCGGGCGGTGACCGCCGCGAGCCACGAGGTGCTGTGCCGGGACACCACGTCGAGGAACCACGAGACGCTGGCGTCGACCCGGGTCCGCAGATCACCCTTGGGCAGCCGTTCGAGGGCGACCTCCGGAATGGTCACCATGACCCGGACGACCTCCAGGTAGAGGTCCTTCTTGGTGCCGAAGTAGTGGTTGACCAGCCCTCGGGCGACGCCCGCCTCCCGGGCCACGTCGGCGGTCGACACGTCGGCGTACGGCTGCTCGCCGAACAGGCGGACCGCGCAGGCCAGGATCTGGCCACGCCGGGCGTCCGGCTCCAACCGGCGGCGGCGGGGAGCGGTCTCGACACTCATCTGCCCGACCCTAGCGGCAGCACCCGGCCCGCCACGCCCTCGCCTTGATCACGCTAGGTAACGAGTTCGTGCGGCTCTTCAGTGGCAATAAACCAAAAGTCCAGAGTGCCGTTTTAGCCGCCCAGCGTCGATCACTTGATGCTCACCAGTTGCTGGAGCGCTCTGGCAACTGGTGAGCATCAAGTGATCACCGGAGCCGGCGGCGGCGGACCACGTGCCGGCCGAGGTGCCGCAGGTTGGACGTCTCGGAGTAGAGCGCCGCGTTGATCGCACCGACCGCCACTTGCGGTGCGCGCTGCACCCGGTCGACGTCCTGCACCACCCGGCCGATCAACGTCAGCCGACACCGCAGGTCGAACAGCTCCCGCCGCGCGCGGTGCAACGCCGTCTCCAGTCCCCCGACCCGCTCCCGCAACCACGCCAACTCCGTCGCCTGATCCATCCCGCCCGCCTCTCGCCGCACCGCGCCCACCCGGCCCGATTCACAGCAGGCCGCCTCCGACGACCACTCTCACCCTCGCTGGAACCCCTGTCAAGATGGAGACCCCCATTCGGGGACCACCGATTAGGGATACGCGAACGTGCCTAGTGTCCAGGTGTGGGCGACAAGGGGCCGGGCGAGCTGATGGGGCCGTATGAGATCGGTCAACGGCTGAACGTGTCCCGAAGCCGATTCCAGCAGCTCGCCATGCGGCCGAGCTTCCCGAAGCCCTACCAGGAGCTGCGGGGCATGAAGGTCTGGCTGCGTGCTGATGTGGAGGCGTGGATCGCCGAGCACCGCCCGCCGCGTCCCACCAACGGCGACGAGGCGGAGTAGCGCCCGTCGCCGCTTCGTCGGTCAGCGGCAAGCCTCCCGAGAGCACCGACGTCATTCCGGAAGGCCGCTGGGGCCCTCCTGAGTGACCCGCGTGAACGTCACGCCCCCGAACTCGAACTCGGCCTGGGCGACCGCCGTCGCCTCTGCCGGATGGCAGGTGTCCGTCAAGACCTGCCAGTCGCTCGTGCAGTAGAAGAGGTAGAAGTCCGCGTCGGCCTCGTCGTAGCGGGCGATCGCCAGATGGGCGACGACCTCCGCGAAGTTGCTGACGGAGTGCCGCGTCGCCCCGGTTGGCGACTGCCCCGGCGCGAGGCTGGCGAACATCGTGACCCAGGCTCCGTCGAGCCGGGCCGGCGGCATTGCTCTCATGGCACGATTCTCGCCCGGTCGCGCTGCGTGATCGACTCGGTTTCCGGGAAGGCGGGGTGTCTGGCTCGGACGGATGGCCCGACTTCGCGGAACCCGAGTCGATCAAGGCGCCGAAGGCTTATTGACATGCTGCCAACAGGGCGCGAGGGTGGTGCCATGCCCACGCCCGACGGCTCCCCCGCGCCCTGGCGGCGGCCCGAACACGACGATCTCGCCGAGCTGGCCCGTGCCTTCTTCACCAGGGAGGTGCTGCCGCACACCGAACGCCTGCTGGCGCAGGGGCACCCGGACCGCGAGCACTACCGCCGCGCCGGTGAGCTGGGACTGCTCGGTCCGTCCGTGCCCGAGGAGTACGGCGGCGGGGGCGGCGACTTCACCCACGAGGCCGTGGTGCTGCACGAGCAGGCGTACGCCGGGGAGGGCAGCCTCGGGTTGGCCGTACACAGTGGCATCGTCACCGGCTACCTCGTGGCGTACGGCAGCGAGGAGCAGAAGCGGCGGTGGCTGCCCGGCCTGTGCAGCGGTGAGCTGGTGGGCGCGATCGCGATGACCGAGCCGGACGGCGGCTCGGACCTTCAGGCGATGCGGACGCGGGCGGTCCGCGACGGCGACGACTACCTGGTTAGCGGCGCGAAGACGTTCATCACCAACGGCGGCCTGGCCGACCTGGTCATCGTGGCGGTCAAGACCGACCCGGAGCAGCGGGCGGCCGGCATCTCACTGCTGGTCTGCGAGGTGGGTGCGGATCCCGAGGGGTTCCGTCGCGGCCGGCTGCTGTCCAAGATCGGGCTGCACGCCAACGACACGGCCGAGCTGTTCTTCGACGAGTTCCGGGTGCCGGCGGCCAACCTGCTCGGCGGCGTCGAGGGGATGGGCTTCGTCCAGATGATGCAGCAGCTTCCGCAGGAGCGCCTGGTCATCGGCGTCGGCGCGGTGGCGGCCATGGAACGGGCGGTGGCGCTGACCGTCGCGTACGCCAAGGAGCGCACCGCCTTCGGCAAGCCGCTGATGGGCCACCAGAACACCCGGATGGTGCTCGCGGAGTGCGCGACGCGTACCCGGGTCGGTCGGGTCTTCCTGGACGACTGCGTCGTCCGGCACACGCGTGGCGACCTGGACGTCGCGACGGCCGCGATGGCCAAGTCGTGGCTCACCGACGGGCAGTGCGAGGTCGTCGACCGGTGCCTCCAGGTCTTCGGTGGGTACGGCTACACGACGGAGTACCCGATCGCCCGCATGTACGCCGACGCCCGGGTACAGAAGATCTACGGTGGCACCAACGAGATCATGAAGGAGCTGATCGCCCGTGCCCTCTGAGGCGTTCACGCGCGGCCCGGACGGATCGTCGCGAGGTGGACCGCTGGCCGGTGTACGGGTGGTCGAGCTGGCCAGTCTCGCGCCGGCGCCGTTCGGCTGCATGGTGCTCGCCGATCTCGGGGCGGACGTGGTGCGCGTCGACCGGCCGGATGGGCCGGGCGCCGGTCGGCTGGCCGCGCCGAGCGCAGGACCGTTGCAGCGCGGCCGGCGGCTGACCGCGCTGGACCTGAAGTCCCCGGCCGGTGTGGCGGACCTGCTGCGCCTCGTCGAGCGGGCGGACGTGCTGGTCGAGGCGTACCGGCCGGGGGTCGCCGAGCGCCTCGGCTTCGGCCCGGACGTCTGCCGGGACCGCAACCCCCGCCTGGTGTACGCGCGAATGACCGGCTGGGGTCAGGACGGCCCGCTGGCCGCCCGGGCCGGCCACGACATCGACTACATCGCGGTCGCCGGAGCGCTGGAACCGTTGGGCCGGGCCGGTGAGCGGCCGCACGCGCCGTTGAACCTGATCGGCGACTTCGCCGGTGGCGGCATGCTGCTGGCCGTGGGCGTGTTGGCCGCGCTACTCGAACGGGAACGCTCGGGCCTCGGCCAGGTCGTCGACGCGGCCATGGTCGACGGTTCGGCACTGCTCACCTCGTTCCTGCACGGGTTGCTCGGCACCGGCCTGTGGGCGGCCCCGCGGGGGCGGAACCTGCTCGACGGAGGAGCGCCCTTCTACGACACGTACGCCACTGCCGACGGTGGCTTCATGGCCGTCGGGGCGCTGGAACCGGCCTTCTACGGCGAACTGCTGACGGGTCTCGGCCTCGCCGACGCGGGCCTGCCCCACCAGTACGACCCGAGCGGCTGGGACGAGCTGCGCAGGCGGCTCACCGAGCGGTTCGCCGAGCGGACGCGGGACGAGTGGACGGCGATCTTCGCCGACCGGGATGCCTGCGTCGCCCCGGTGCTCGCCCCCGGCGACGCGTACCGGCACCCGCACAACGCGGCCCGGGGGACGTTCGTCGAGGTGGCCGGCGAGGTCCAACCGGCACCGGCGCCGCGCTTCGACCGTACGCCGACGGACCCGCCGATCCCGGCGCCCGATCCGGAGCGGGACGTGTCGCCGGTCGAGGAGATCCTGACCGCCTGGTCGTAGCTCCACGGCCGGCGTGCGGGAAAGCCGGCGTTGATACGGTCGTGCACCCACGGTCCGGGGGAGTCAGCGCATGGGTACGGAAAGTTGGAAGGGCCACGTCAACGGGATCCTGTACGGGGTCCAGTTCGACAGCGCCCTCGACGACGCGGTGGTGACCCGGGTCGCCGACGGGGTGGCCGCCGGGCTCTATCCGGGCGACCGGGCCGAGACGCGGGACGCGCTCGATCAGGCGCTGCGCTGTTCGGGCCCGCTCAACGACCAGGCCGGGACGCACCACAGCGAGGACGACATCCGCGCGTTCCTCCGCCGGCTGTCGGCCGCGCTGGCCGCCACCCCGCCACAAAGTTGATCAAGAGGTTGGCGTCAGAAAACGGCCGGACCGTGACGCGAACCTCTTGATCACCGCCTAACGGGCCGAGGCTGACCTTCCTGGTTTTGGGTGCCTTGGGTGGGGGACGGCATGATCATGGTGGAGGCGGGCCGTCGTGGGCCGCCCGAGCCGAGGAGGTTCCGGTGCCGGACGCGGAGGACCTCGTCGCCGACGCGCTGGCGGCGGTGCGTGGCACCGACGTACGACAGACCGAACGGCAGCTCGACCGGCTGATGGTCGGCACCGGGACGGCGGACGGCGCGACGGCCGTGGACGCCGCCCTGGCGCGACGGCTGGTTCGCGGCCTCGGGCGGCTCTGGCCGCGCGGCTGGCAGCCGGTCGACGTACACCGGATCGTCCGGCGTCGGCTCGACGCCGGCGCGGCCCGACTGGTCCGCGACGCGCTGGCCGCGCAGCGACGCGAGCAGGCCGAGCCGGTCCCCGCCTGGTGGGACGACCAGCTCCGCACGCTGACCGCCGAGGGCTCGAAGGACGCCGCCCAGGGCTCGAAGGCCGGCCGGAACCTCGGCGCGGAGATGTTGGCGGCCTGGACGGCCGCGGAGGGGCTGGACCGGGTCGACGCGCTGCGCGCGGCGGTCGACGTACTCGCGCTGGTGGAGAGCCTGCCGCCGATCGCGGTGCTGCGCCCGCCGCCGGGCTCGACCGGAGCGGCGCTCCCCCGCGCCGCCGGTACGGCCCGCAGCGGGTCGCCGATGCTGGACCGGGTACGCGCGCTGCTGGCGAAGGCGGAGTCGACCACCTTCCCGGCCGAGGCGGAGGCGTTGACCGGCAAGGCGCAGGAGCTGATCGCCCGGCACAGCATCGACGAGGCGCTGCTGGCCGCCGGCACCGAGCGGGGCGACGTGCCGAGTGGGGTGCGCCTGGGCGTCGAGACCCCGTACGCCGGGGCGAAGGCGCTGCTCGTGCAGGAGGTGGCGGCGGCGAACCGGTGCGAGGCGATCTGGTCCGACGACCTCGGCTTCACCACCGTGCTGGGGTGGCCGGCGGACCTCGTGGCGGTGGAGCTGCTCTACACGTCGCTGCTGGTGCAGGCGACGGCCGCGATGCTGCGCGGGCGGGCCGAGCGCCGGCCGGGGTCGGGCCGCCGGACGAAGGTGTGGGACGAGTCCTTCCTCAACGCGTTTGCGCTGCGGATCGGTCAGCGGCTGCGCACGGCCACGGACGCGGCGACCGAGGCGGCGGGGCAGGCCGAGGCCGGGGCGGATCGGTTGTTGCCGGTGCTCGCCGCGCGGGGCGAGGCGGTCCGGGAGCGGCTGGAGACGCTGTTCCCCGGCGTGACCCGGCACCGGCTCAGCGTGCGTGACGCCGAGGGCTGGTCGTCCGGCACGTCGGCCGCCGACCGGGCGTCCCTGGACGTCGGCGGCGGCTCCAAGCCTCGGCAGGTGCCGGGCCGACCCTGATCCGCCCGGCGTGGGAACGCCACGGCCGGACGTTTCTGGGATCTTCTTCGGTACGCGGTAGGGAACGGGGTGACGGCTCCGACCCTCCGGTGAGCCGCACCCCAGCCGGGGCGCGACCAGGAACCGAGGAGCATCCCCGTGAAGTACATGTTGCTGATCTGGAACCGGCCCGGCTTCACCGAGAGCCTGACCGAAGAGGACCGCACCGCCCTGTTCGGCGAGGTCGACGAGATCATGAAGGAGCTGACCGAGACCGGTGAGCTGATCGGCGGCCAGGCGCTGGCCGACCCGTCGCAGACGCAGACGGTCCGGCTGGCCGGCGGTCACCCCGAGATCGTCGACGGGCCGTTCATGGAGAGCAAGGAGCAGTTCGCCGGCTACCTGGCCGTGGACTGCGACAGCCCGCAGCGGGCCGCTGAGATCGCCGCCCGCTGGCCGGACGTGCGCTTCGGCGGCGCGATGGAGGTCCGCCCGATCATGGACGAGGCCGGGACGGAGATGTGACCGACGACCGGACGGTCGAGGACCTGCTGCGCACACTCGCGCCGCAGGTCCTCGGCCTGCTGGTCCGCCGGCACGGCCAGTTCGACAGGTGCGAGGACGCGGTCCAGGAAGCGCTGCTGGCCGCCGCGACGCAGTGGCCCGGGCAGGGCGTACCGGACAACCCGCGCGCCTGGCTGCTCACCGTGGCGACCCGCCGGCTCACCGACGAGTGGCGCAGCGAGAGCGCCCGCCGGCAGCGCGAGGTCGCGGTGGCGCTGCGCGAGCCGGCGTACGCCCAGGTGGCGGCCCCGGCCGACGCCGAGCCGGCGGTGCCGGACGCGGACGACACCCTGACCCTGCTGTTCCTCTGCTGTCATCCGGCGCTGAACGGGTCGGCGCAGGTGGCGCTGACGCTGCGCGCGGTGGGCGGCCTCAGCACGGCCCAGATCGCGCGGGCGCACCTGGTGCCGGAGGCGACCATGAGCCAGCGCATCCGGCGAGCCAAGCAGCGGATCGAGGCGGCCGGCGCGCGGTTCGCCATGCCCGGACCGGCCGAGCGGGAGGAGCGGCTGCGGACGGTACGGCGGGTGCTCTACCTGATCTTCAACGAGGGGTACACGGCATCGAGCGGGCCGGACCTGCACCGGGCCGAGCTGACCGCCGAGGCGATCCGACTCGGCCGCATCCTGCACGGACTGCTGCCCGACGACGGCGAGGTCACCGGGCTGCTGGCGCTCATGCTGCTCACCGACGCGCACCGGGCGGCCCGGGTGGGCGCGGACGGGGAGCTGGTGCCGCTGACGGAACAGGACCGTTCCCGCTGGGACGCCGCCGCCATCGCGGAGGGGGTCGCACTGATCACCGAGGCGTTGACCTGGTCGCCGCCCGGCCCGTACCAGCTTCAGGCCGCCATCGCCGCCGTGCACGCGGAGGCGGCGACGGCGGCGGAGACGGACTGGCGGCAGATCGTCGCGCTCTACCGGCTGCTGGGCCGGATCGCCCCGAACCCGCTGGTCACGCTCAACCAGGCGGTCGCGGTGGCCATGGTGGACGGGCCCCGGGCGGGGCTCGCCCTGCTCACCCCGTTGGAGGCCGACGAGCGCACCGCCGGGCACCACCGGCTCGCGGCCGTGCGGGCGCACCTGCTGGAGCTGGCCGGCGAGCCGGCGGCGGCGCGGGACGCGTACCTGGCGGCGGCGCGCGGCACCACGAGCCTGCCCGAGCAGCGGTACCTGGAGCTGCGCGCCGCCCGAGTGGCGGCGCGGCGGTGACCGCCGCGCCGCCCGCACCTCAGACGTCGACCGCCGGGCAGCTCGCCTGACGCGCCGGCACGACCTGATCGATCAGGTACGAGTCGACAACTCGTCCTACACAAGGGCTACTGCTGTAGCTGCCGTGTCCCCAGCCCTGGTAGGTGAGCAGCACCCCGTGTCGGCCCAACTGCCGGGCCACCGCGCGGGCCCAGGCGTAGCCGCTCGCCGGGTCGTGCACGGTGGCGGCGATCAGCACCGGCACGTCGGTGCGTACCCGCAGCCGGTGCTGCGGGTTGGCGACCGGCGTCGGGGTGCCCAGGCAGGTGACCAGGGCGAACAGCGCCGGCGGGTAGCGCAGGTCCGGCGCGAGCCGGGCGCTGCGGCGCAGATGCGCGTCGTACTCGCGGTAGTCGCGGACCGGCAGGCTCCAGTCCTGGCAGAAGACCGCGAAGGGGTACGGAACCACGGCGTCGTCCGTGAGCGTGGTGACGCCCGGTGTCGGGGCACCCGCCAGCTTGTCGATCCACTGCGCGAGCCCCGGCCACCGGTCGGTCTCGTAGAGCCGCTTGTGGGCGAGGCGGCTCAACTCGAAGGGGGCGAGTGGGGCACCGGACCGCTCCGGGTCGGTCAGCGTTCCGCGCTCGGCCCGGGCGTGCAGCCCGGCCCAGATGGCCCGCACGTCCCGACCGCGCAGGACGCAGTCGGCGGACCGGGCACACCAGTCGAGGAACTCGTCGAACGCGTCCTCGGCGGCGACGGCCTGGGTGTCGAGGAAGGCGCGGGTGTCGAGGCTGTGGTCCATCGCGGCCTCCAGCACCATGGCCCGCACCCGATCGGGGAACAATTCGGCATACCGCTCGCCCAGCAGGGTGCCGTACGAGCTGCCGTGGAAGGTGAGCTGCCGTTCGCCGAGCGCGTTACGGACCGCGTCCAGATCACGGGCGGCGCTTGTCGTGTCCACGTGGTCGTAGAGCGCGCCCGTACGGGCCCGGCAGTCGGCGCGCAGCAACGCGTTGTTGGTCAGGGTGGCGTCGAACTGTGCCTGGTCGGCGATCACCTGGGGCTGCCGGCCGAGCAGCTCCCGGGAGCAGCGCACCGGGTGACTGCCGCCGGTGCCGCGCGGGTCGAAGCTGACGAGGTCGAATCGGCGGCGCAGGTCGGCGCTGAACCGGGAGCTGCCGTTCACCACCCGGTCGACACCGCTGTCGCCGGGCCCGCCCGGGCCGAACACCAGCGTGCCCTGTCGGGCGGTCGAATCGGTGGCGACCCGGCGGGCCAGGGCCAGCTCGAAGCGTTCGCCGCGTGGCTGGTTCCAGTCCACCGGGAGCGACAGGGTGCCGCACTCGGCCGGGGCCTCCGGCTCCTCGTCGGGGGCGTCCTCGGCGCAGGGGTGCCAGTCGATGACGGGTCGGGCGACGGCCGGGCTCGCCGGTGTCAGACCGGCGGCTGTGAGGGCCAGGGCCACCGCCCAGCCGACTCCGGATTTGCGTACGCGCAGCATGGAGTGCTGTCCTCTCCTCGAAGGAGCGTTGCTGGTGAAACTCGCCCAGCGGGCGAGGTGATGCTGCTTCCGCCCGGGCCGTCGAGTAGCCGCTCGACGGCCCGGGGCCTCGATACGCGCGTCAGTCGACCTCGCGCAGGACGCGTTCGAGAGCGTCCAGCCGGGTCTCCATCCCGCCCAGCCGGCCGTCCATCGCGGCGAGCAGTCGGGCGTTCTCCGCCTGCGCCTGCGCGGCGGTCTCGGCGATCTTGCGGTAGTCGTCCGCGCGGTTCGCCTCGTACCGGGCCCGCCGGGTCTTGGCGAGCTGTACGACGGTCACGGTGAACACGCTGATCAACAGGGCGAACACACCGAACGCGCCGACCACCTCGGTCCAGTCGTGCTCGCTCATGACCGCGCCTCCGGCTGCTCGCCCGAGTCGGGCATGGTGAGCGTCTCGATCGCCGTAGCGATGACCTGGGGGGTGAGTGTGAGCACGAACGGCTCCACCTCGTAGTAGTTCATGGCCTTCCCGTCCTCCGACAACTCCATGCGGGCGGTGACCAGTCCGGCCGCCGCCAGCTTCCGTAGGTGGACCTGCAACAGCGCGCGGCTGATGCCCAGTTGCCGGGCCAGCCCACTGACGTACGCGCGCTCGCGGGCCAACGCGGCGACGACCCGTAGCCGGTGCGGGTTGGCCAGCGTGGCCAGCACCCGGACCAGGTCGTCGCCGGTCGGCGGCGAAGCCGCACTCATAACCAGCCCTTGCACATGCCAATAGAAGTTAGCAGGTGCGGCGACACTGCGGCGCGGCACGAAGACGGAATCAGGGGGATCTCAGGGTTCAGCGCCCCGGACACGACAGCACGCCGGGCCGGTGATGATCACCGGCCCGGCGTGCGGAGTACGTCGTACGTCAGCTCTTGAAGGCGTCCTTGATCTTCTCGCCGGCCTGCTTGAGCTTGGCCGTCGACTGGTCGGCACGACCCTCGGCCTCGAGCTGCTCGTTGTCGGTGGCCCGACCGGCGCCTTCCTTCAGCTTGCCGGCCGCGTCCTCGGTGGCGTTATTGACCTTGTCGTCGAATCCCATTGCCAACCTCCATCGCAAGCGTCGCTACGAAATGAGAGGTACCCCCGTCGTCACCGGTCCAACCATCGCGGTCGTCACAGTTCGCCAGCGGCCGAACGGAAGCGGCGCAACCGCAGACTGTTGGCCACCACGAAGACCGACGAGAACGCCATGGTGGCGCCGGCGATCATCGGGTTGAGCAGCCCGGCGGCGGCCAGCGGTAGGGCCGCCACGTTGTAGCCGAACGCCCAGAACAGGTTGCCCCGGATGATGCCGAGCGTGCGCCGGGACAGCCGGATGGCGTCCACCGCGGCGTCCAGGTCGCCCCGGACGAGGGTCAGGTCGGACGCCTCGATCGCCACGTCGGTGCCGGTGCCCATGGCGAGCCCCAGGTCGGCCTGGGCCAGCGCCGGCGCGTCGTTGACGCCGTCACCGACCATCGCCACCGAGCGCCCCTGCGCCTGGAGCCGCTTGACCACGTCGACCTTGCCGGCCGGCAGCACCTCGGCGATCACCTCGTCCACGCCCACCTCGGCGGCGACGGCCCGGGCCACGGTGGTGTTGTCGCCGGTCAACAGGACCGGTGTGAGCCCCAGGGCGCGCAGCCGCGCCACGGCCGCCCGGCTCGTCGGCCGGACCACGTCGGCGACCGCGAGCACGCCCCGGGCCCGCCCGTCCCATCCTGCGACGATCGCCGTACGCCCGGCGGCCTCGGCGTCCCGCACGGCCCACTCGACCTCCGGCGGTACGTCGACACCGCGTTCGCGCAGCAGCCGGACCCGGCCGAGCAGCACGACCCGCTCCCCGACCGTGCCGGTCACGCCCAGCCCTTCGAGGTTGGCGAAGCCGGTCACCGGGGGCAGTTCGCCCGCTTCGGCGGCGGCCACCGCGACGGCCCGGGCGATCGGATGCTCGGAGGCGGCCTCCACCGCACCGGCGAGCCGGAGCAGCTCCGCGCGGTCCTCGCCACTGGCCGGCACCACGCCCACCAGGGTCATCCGACCGGTCGTCACGGTGCCGGTCTTGTCCAGCACGACGGTGTCGATCCGGCGGGTCGACTCCAGCACCTCCGGTCCCTTGATCAACACACCGAGCTGGGCCCCGCGACCGGTGCCGACCAGCAGCGCGGTCGGCGTGGCCAGACCCAGGGCGCACGGGCAGGCGATGATCAGCACGGCCACGGCGGCGGTGAACGCGGCGGTCGGACCGGCCCCGGTGCCGAGCCACCAGCCGAGGGTGCCCACGGCCAGGGCGATGACGATCGGCACGAACACCCCGGAGATCCGGTCGGCCAGCCGCTGCACCGCCGCCTTGCCGCTCTGCGCCTGCTCGACCAGGTCGGCCATCCGGGCGAGCTGCGTGTCCGCGCCGACCCGGGTGGCGGTGACGATCAGCCGGCCGTCCGCGTTGATCGTCGCGCCGACCACGGCGTCGCCCGGGCCGACCTCGACCGGCACCGACTCTCCGGTCAGCATGCTCGCGTCCACGGCGGACGTACCCTCGTCGACGACACCGTCAGTGGCGATCTTTTCGCCGGGGCGGACCACGAACCGGTCACCGACGGCGAGCCGGTCCACCGGGACCAGGGTCTCGACCCCGTCCCGCAGCACCGCCACCTCCTTCGCGCCGAGGTCGAGAAGGGCGCGCAGGGCCGCGCCGGCGGTCCGCTTGGACCGGGCCTCGAAGTAACGACCGGCCAGGATGAACACGGTGACCCCGGCGGCGGCCTCCAGGTAGATGTTGCCGGCGCCGTCGCCGCGGGTGATGGCGAAACGGAACGGGTGCGTCATCCCGGGCATGCCGGCGTCACCGAGGAAGAGCGCCCAGAGCGACCACCCGAACGCGGCGAGCGTGCCGAGCGAGACCAGCGTGTCCATGGTGGCCGCGCCGTGCCGCAGGTTGGTCCAGGCCGCGCGGTGGAACGGCAGCCCACCCCAGACGACCACCGGTGCGGCCAGCGTCAGCGAGAGCCACTGCCAGTAGTCAAACTGCCAGGGCGGCACCATGGCCAGCAGGACCACCGGCACGCTCAGGACCGCCGAGACCCACAGCCGGGTACGCGGACCGCGCAGCGGGTCCTGCGCCGGCGGCTCGGCGGTCGGCGGCGTCGGCAGGGCCGCCGTGTAGCCGGTCTTCTGGACGGTCTCGATCAGGTCGTCCGGGGTGACGTCGTCGGCGTACCGGACGGTCGCCTTCTCGGTGGCGTAGTTGACGGTGGCGCTCACCCCGTCCATCCGGTTGAGCTTCTTCTCGACCCGCGCGGCGCACGCGGCGCAGGTCATCCCCCCGATCGCCAGTTCGATCCGGTTCGGCGCCTCGGGCAGCGGTCTGCTGCTGGTGGTGGTCATCGTCCAGTCCCGTCAGTCGTGCCCGTGCCCGGCGGTGCCGTGGTCGGCCCCGCCGGTCGGTGTCGGCTCGCCCGTCGCGGCCGGGGCAGCGCCCGCCACGATGGTGAACTCGGCGGTGTGGACCCGCCCACCGTGCTGAAAGTCGAGGTAGAGCCGGTAGGCGCCGGCCGAGGGCACCTCGGCGTGGAAGGTGACGGCGGGGCCGGGCGGGGTGTGTCCGTCGCCGGGCGTCCCGTCCGGGTGCACGTGCAGGTACGCCAGATCGCCCCGACGCAGCGCCACCAGGTGCCCGTACGCACCCAGGTAGGGCTCCAGGTCGGTGACCGGTTGCCCGGCACGGCTCACCGTCAGGGTGAGCGCCGAGGTCCGGCCCGGCTGCGGCGTGCCGGCCA
This sequence comes from Micromonospora sp. DT44, assembly GCF_049841635.1. Classification (NCBI taxonomy): domain Bacteria; kingdom Bacillati; phylum Actinomycetota; class Actinomycetes; order Micromonosporales; family Micromonosporaceae; genus Micromonospora; species Micromonospora sp. DT44. The sequence continues at coordinate 118,230 of NZ_JBNCKS010000007.1, forward strand.
GGGTGACGGTGTAACCGTCGACCGTGGTGCTGGCCGCCGGGGCGGGCAGCGTCCGCTCGGTCAGCTCGCCGGGGACGGTCACGTCCACGCCGAGGGTCAACGGCTCGCCCCCGGTCGGGGTGAAGTCGGCGAACGCCCGCCACTGCCCGGCGCCGGCCAGCGGGGTGGCGACCCGCCAGGTGCCGTCCGGGGCGAGATCGGGGTGGACGTGCCGGAAGCCGGACAGGTCCCGGCGGGCGACGATCAGGTGCATCCGTTTGTCGTGCGCCACGTCGTACCTGGTGACCGGCCGACCGTCCGGCCCGTCGATCCGGAAGGCGAACTGGCCGGCGGGCGCGCTGAGGTGTTGGAGCGTGTAGCCCCGGTCGGAGACGAGCAACCCGCCGGGAACGAGGTCGGCCACCTCGCCGCTCGCGGTGGGGCCCGAGGTGTGGGCGACGTCCGGCCGACTCTGCGCGACCGGGTCGGCCGGGTCGACCACCCGACCGACCCCGTACGCCGCGCCGAAGACCGCCGCGAGACCGAGGGCGAACGCGCCCAGCCTGGTCAGGGTGGTCATCGCGGACCTCCGCTCACGCCTCGACGAGGTCGTAGCCGGCCTCGTCGACAGCGGCCCGGACGGCCTCGTTGTCCACGGGCTGCTCGCTGCTGACGGTGACCTGGCCGGTGGCGAGGTCGACCCGCACGTCGCGTACGCCCTCGATCGCGCCCACCTCGGCGCTGACCGCACTGACGCAGTGCCCGCAGGTCATGCCCTGCACCTGGTACGTCGTGTCGACCATCGGACGTCTCCTCTCGTAGTACCGGTACCCGGTGGGGGTATGACGGCAGGAACGGACATTACCATACCCCCCAGGGGTACGCTATCCTCGTCGCCATGACCGCACCCACACCGATCCGCGGGTACACCGCCAGCAAGGACCAATTGCTCGCGCGCCTACGCCGGGTGGAGGGGCAGGTCCGGGGCATCGAGAAGATGGTCGACGAGGACCGCTACTGCATCGACGTGCTCACCCAGATCTCCGCGATCCAGGCCGCGCTCGACAAGGTGGCCCTCGGCCTGCTCGACGGGCACGCCCGGCACTGCATGCACGAGGGGGCAGCCGAGGGCCGGGCCGACGAGATGGCCACCGAGATGATGGCCGCCGTCGGCCGACTCATGAAGCGCGGCTGAACGTCACGTCCGCTCCGGGTCGAGCCGGACCCGGCGCAGCAACTGCGCGTTGAGCGCCACCACGATGGTGGACGCGGACATCAGCACGGCCGCCACCGCCGGGCTCAGCGCCACCCCGGCACCGGCGAGCACCCCCGCCGCCAGTGGCAGCGCCACCACGTTGTAGCTCGCGGCCCAGGCCAGGTTCTGCCGCATCTTGCGGTACGACGCCCGGGAGAGCCGGATCACGGCCCCGACGCCGCGCGGGTCGGACGACGCCAGCACGACCCCGGCGGACTCGATCGCGACGTCGGTGCCCGCCCCGATCGCGATGCCCACGTCAGCGCGGGCCAGCGCCGGCGCGTCGTTCACCCCGTCACCGACCATCGCCACGGTCAGCCCGCGCCGCTGGAGTTCCGCCACCCGGCTGTCCTTGTCGGCCGGCAGCACCTCGGCGAAGACCTCGTCCACCCCGGCCCGGAAGCCGAGATCGGCGGCGACCGACTCGGCCACCGACCGCGCGTCCCCGGTGATCATGGCGATGGTGCGGACGCCATCCGCCCGCAGCTCGGCGATGGCCTTTCGGGCCTCCGGCCGCACCGCGTCGGTGAGCGCGAACGCCCCGAGCACCGTGTCCGGCAACCGCAGGAGATACAGCACCACGGCACCGCGTGACGACCAGCGGCCGGTCGCCTGCCGTACCTCGTCCGGCAGTGGTCCACCCCGCTCGCGCAGCAGGGTCGGCCCGCCCACGGCGTACTCCGTACCGTCGACGGTGGCCCGCACCCCGCGGCCCGGAAGCGAGCGGAAGCCGTCCGCACGGGCCGGCCCACCCGTCCCGGCCGCCGCCACGATCGCCCGGGCCAGCGGATGTTCGCTGTCGGACTCGACGCCGGCGGCGATCCGCAACGCCTCGTCGCGGTCCACGCCGGGGGCCGTCACCAGGTCGGTGACCTCGTGCTCGCCCCGGGTCAGCGTGCCGGTCTTGTCGAACAGCACCGCGTCGACGGTCCGCATGCGCTCCAACGCGAGCCGGTCCTTGACCAGGATCCCGCTTCGCGCCGCCAGCGCCGTGGAGAGCGCGACGACGAGCGGGATGGCCAGGCCGAGCGCGTGCGGGCAGGCGATCACCAGCACGGTGACGGTACGCACCACCGCCTCATCGGGCTTACCCAGCGCGGTCCAGACCACCAGGGTGAGCACGGCGGTACCGGTGGCCACGTAGAACAGCGCGGCGGCGAACCGGTCGGCGAGCAGTTGAGCCTGCCCGCCCGAGCGCTGCGCCTGCGCGACCATGCGCTGGATGCCCGCGAGCGCCGTCTCGTCGCCCAGCGCCTCGACACGGACCCGGATCGCCGAATCGGTGGCGACCGTGCCGGCCACCACCCGATCGCCCGCCGACCGGGCGACCGGGCGCGACTCACCCGTGATCATCGATTCGTCCAACTCCGCGTCGCCGTCGACGACCCGGCCGTCGGCCGGCACCCGACCCCCGGGCCGGACCAGCACCACGTCGTCGACCCGCAGCCCGTCGACCGGCACGCGCTCGACCCGCCCGTCCGCCGCCACCCGCTCGGCCTCGTCGGGCAGCAGCGCCGCCAGTGCCGCGAGCGCCCCACGGGCCTGCCCGATGGCCTTCATCTCCTGCCAGTGCCCGAGCAGCATGATGGTGACCAGCGCGGCCAGCTCCCACCAGAAGTCCAGGTCGAAGGCACCCAGGCTGGTCGCCAGCGACGCGGTGTACGCCACGGTGATCGCCATCGCGACCAGCAGCATCATGCCCGGCGCGCGGTCCCGGATCTCCCGTACCGCGCCGACCAGGAACGGCCAGCCACCCCAGAGGAACACCACCGAACCGAGCACCGGCCCCACCCAGGAGCGCCCTGGCACGTCCAGCCGGAGCCCGAGCCGGTCCACCACCAGGTCACTGGTCAGCACCACCGGCACGGTGAGCACCAGACAGACCCAGAACCGGCGACGGAACATGGCCGGGTCGTGCCCGGCGTGCTTGTCGTGCCCGGCGCGCTTGTCGTGCTGTCGGTGCTCGGCGGGTGGCTCAGGCATGACCCCACCATCCCGCCCCGGCCGGGGCGGTGTCGGCGGTTCGACTCCCCCGACACGTCCGCACATCCTGCGTCACCCCGGGGCGCTGGTTAGCATCGTCCGGCGATGACCCACCGGATCCCGCCGCCGAGACGGGCGACGGCGCTGCAACAGCGCGGCCCCGTACGGCGCCGACCGGGTCACTTCATCACTCTCCGTGATTGCCAGGTCGTCAGGCGGCGAACCGACGCGCTCGCGCCCACGTTCGTCCGGCGGAACTGAACCGCACAGGCCGCCGGCACGTACCCCGCACCGGATCGTTGGGAGTCTCTCGCATTGGGTTCCGACCACAGCCATTCCGCTCGTCCCGCCCCGCCCCGCCCCGGGTACGACGGATCCTCGTCGCGACGGTGGTACCGCTCTTCGTGGCCACCGTCGTCGCCGCCGTGGTGCTGTGGCCACGGGACGGCGCACCGAAGAGCGGCGGTGGCGCGGATCTTCCGCGCCACCACGGCACGGTGACCCGGATGGTGACCGAACCGCGTCGGCCGGGCCCACATCGCCTCCACCGTCAACACCATCGTCCTGGCGTACGCGGGCGCGTCGCTGCCGCTGCTGCTTCTGCTCACCGCCGACTCGCGCCCCATCGGGCAGATTCTGACCAGCGAGCTCCTCGCACAGGAGATCGTCCGCAGCGCGGTCGCCACGCTCGGCCTGATCGCCGCCGTACCCCTCACCACCGGGCTGGCCGCAGTGGTGACCGCAGCCGGGTCGACAGCCACGCCCGGTGCGGACGCCGTGCCACCGCGCCCCCGCGCGGACCGCGCGGAGGCGCTCGCCGCTCTCAGTTCCCCGCCGGCGGATCGGGCCGACCGGCCCGATCCACAGCGGAACACACCCCCATCCACCGCCACCACCGGGTGGCCAGAGCCGAACAGGAGCACGGATACGGCATGGTGACACTCCTCAGCGTGACCGGATCGGGCACCCGCCCTGAGAACCGCGTCACTGGTCACTCAACGCCATGGCGAAATGACGCTTTTAGTCGGCATCAGGACGTAGCTGAGGCGGTGGACTCTCGGGTAACCTCGCTGCCGGTCACCGACGAAGGCGCGCAGCGGCGCCTGCGGTGCCACCGCCCAATCGCCAACCGGCGAGCCGGGGACCCAGGTACCTGGGGTGAATCCGCGACAGCGGTAGGGGCCACTTCCGCCCCGAACCCGTCAGCTAACCCGGTCGGCGGTCGACGGAAGGGAAGATTGTGACGGCACCCCTACGCCGCTGGTTGACGCCCGTGGTGGCCGTGTTCGCTGCGCTGACCGTGCTCGCCGGCCCTCTCCCGGCCCACGCCGCCCCGACGACCCCCACACCGTCCGGGCACGAGGAGGACGGCGACGAGCCCAAGCTGCTCACCGACGTCATCGAGCAGACCAACCGGGACTACGTGGCGGCCAAGTCCAAACTGGACAGGTCCAAGAAGCGGCAGCTCGAACTGGCGGCCGAGGTCGAGCGGGCGAAGGCCGACCTGGCCGCGCTGGCCCCGCAGGTCGCGCAGATCGCCGCCCAGTCGTACCGGACCGGACGGGTCGGCGCGATCGCGATGCTGCTGGAGGCCGACGCACCGGACTCGTTCGTCCAGCGGGCCGCGGCGCTCGACGAGATGAACATGGTCAACGAGAAGAAGCTCGCCGAGGTCAACACGGTGAAGTCCCGCGCCGAGGAGGCCAAGCTGGCCCTCGACGCCGAGGTACGGGAGCAGCAGAAGCAGACCGCGCTGATGGCGAAGGACAAGCGCGACGCGGACAAGGCGCTCGCGCTGGTCGGCGGCGAGGGCTTCACCGGCGGCCTGGTGGACGCCACCTCCCCGGTCGCCCGGATCGGCCCGGGTCGCACCGCCGACGGCGACTGGAAGGCGCAGTCGTGCAGCGAGAAGGACCCGACCACCTCCGGCTGCGTCACGCCGCGCACGCTGCACGCGTACAAGGAGGTCAAGCGGGCCGGGTTCAACCGGTTCGTGGGCTGCCACCGCAACGGTGGACCGTACGAGCACCCGAAGGGTCGCGCCTGTGACTGGTCGTTGCAGAAGAGCGGCTTCAGCCCGTGGCACAACAACGACACCCGGATGTACGGCAACAACGTGGCCGCGTTCCTCATCCGCAACGCCGACCGGCTCGGCATCTACTACGTGATCTGGAACCGGCAGATCTGGTTCCCGGCGACCGGCTGGAAGTCGTACAGCGGGCCGTCGAACCACACTGACCACGTACACATGTCGCTGCTCTGATCCGACGCTCAGCAGTGCGAGGGCCGTCCCGCCGTCCGGCGGGGCGGCCCTCGGCGCGTCAGGCGGCGGTTGTCGCGGCCGGGTCGTCCGAGGGCTCGTCGCCCGTCGGGGCTCCGTCCGGTACGGGGGTCACGGGTCGCACCGCCCCGGCGGCGAGCCGGTACGACATCCCGACCACCGCGCACCGCCCCCGCGCCACCTCGTCGGCCAGCACGGGCGACTGCCCGAGCAGCGTCTCGACGGTCTGCGCGATGTGGATGTCGACGATGCCGTCGATGTCGTGCACGCCCTCGGCCGTGGCTCGTCGCAGGCTGGGCAGCACCGCGTCGACCACCGCTGGGAGATGTCCCGGTGGCGCGATGCCGGTGGCCGCCGATTCGCGCGCCGCCTGCACGGCGCCGCAGGAGTCGTGGCCGAGCACCACCACCAGCGGAGCACCGAGGACGGCCACCGCGTACTCGACGCTGCCCAGCACCTCTGGCCCGGTGGTGTGCCCGGCGGTCCGGACGACGAAGAGGTCACCCAGCCCTCGATCGAAGATGATCTCGGCGGCCAGCCGCGAGTCGGAGCAGCCGACGATGACCGCGAAGGGGTGCTGCCCGTCCGCCACGGCGGCCCGGTGCCCGGCATCCTGGTTGGGGTGGCGCGGCTCTCCGGCGACGAAGCGACGGTTGCCGGAGACCAGCTCGGCGTACGCTCGGGCCGGCTCGGTGGCGACCGGCGCCTGCTCGACGGTCCGCTGCGTGCCCCGCTGCGCGCCGGGCGTACCGGAAGGGCTCATCCCCGCACCTCGTCTCCACGCGTTTGACCTGCTCAATGGTCTTTTGAACCGGGCCGGCGGCGGGCGCTGGCTCGCGCTCAACGGTCACACGCACGCCAAGATGCGTCAAGATATGCGTGATTTAGATTTCATACGTTGATCCCGGAAAGGCGGCCCCCACGATGGCGAGCACGACGGCCGGAGGCGGCCGGAACTGGACATTCCTCACCAACCACGGCCATGTGCTGCTCGCCATCGCCCGCGACCCCACCGCCCGGCTCCGTGACGTGGCGGCTGAGGTGGGCGTCACCGAGCGGGCCGCCCAGGCCATCGTCGCCGACCTGGAGGCCGAGGGTTACCTGCACCGCACCCGGGTTGGGCGGCGCAACGAGTACACCCTCAACCCCGCCGGCCGGTTCCGGCACCCCGCCGAGGCCGAAGTGCAGGTCGGTGACCTCCTCGCGCTGTTCACCCCCACCCCCGGCGACGACACTCCCTGACGACCGCCGTGCGCCCCGACGTCGGCCGGCGTCGGGGGGCAGCTGCGCGACGCGGCGCAGCGGTAATCTCTGCGGGTGCGCGAATGCCTGCCGCCGAGCGCGACCGAACCACCCCGCCGTACCGTCCGCGCTGTCCTCAGTGGAACGGTCGCGACCCTGCTCGGGATCACCCTGGTGGTGGCCCCATGCGTGCCGGCGGCAGCGGCGGCACCCGCCTGCGGCCCGCCCGGTGAGGACGGCATGGTGGAGATGCCGTGGGCGCTGCAACGGCTGGATCCGGTCTCGGCCTGGCCGATCTCGCGAGGCGCCGGGGTGACGGTGGCGGTCATCGACTCCGGGGTCTCGGCCATCCACCCCGCCCTGAAGAACCAGGTTCTCCCCGGGCGCGACTTCAACAACCTGACCGACTACCGAGGCCAGTGCGACCTGGCAGGCCACGGCACGATGGTCGCCGGCATCATCGCCGGCCAGGACGGCACCGGAGCGCCGTTCAGCGGTATCGCCCCGGCGGCCCGCATCCTGCCCATCCGGGTGCTGCCCAACGCCAAGGGCACCAACGACGAGGCGCTGCCCGGGCAGATCGCCGCGGCCATCGACTGGGCGGTCGACAACGGCGCCGACGTGATCAACCTGTCCCTGGTGACCCTGCCCGGGCCCGAACTGGCCCGGGCCGTCGAACGCGCCCTCGCCAAGCGGGTGATCCTGGTCGCCGCCGCCGGCAACCGGCAGGAGACACAGGAGGACAAGCCGGCGTACCCGGCCGCCTACCCGGGCGTCATCGCCGTCGCCGGTGTGGACGAGCAGGGCGGACACGTCGGCACCTCGGTCACTGGCAGCTACGTCGACGTCGCCGCGCCGGGCCTCAACATCGTCGGCCCCGCGCCCGGTGGGGCCGGCTACCGCGCCGAGCCGACGGGTGGCACCAGCTTCGCCGCCGCGTACGTCTCGGGCACGGCGGCGCTCGTCCGGGCCGCCTACCCGGACCTCACCCCGGAGCAGGTCGCCGACCGGCTGGAGCGTACGGCGGACAACCCGCCGCAGGGCCGCAACGCCGAGGTCGGGTACGGCGTGGTCAACCCGTACCGGGCGGTGTCGAGCCTGCTGGGCACCCGCACCAACCCGCCGGTCGGCGCGCTCGCCCCGCCCGCTTCCGCAGCCGATCCGCTGAGCTGGCAACGCACCGCGGCGATCTGGGCGGCCGTGGTCGGCGCGCTGCTCACCGTACTGCTGCTGGTCACTCGGCCGATCGTGGCGCGGGGCCGCCGACGCGGCTGGCGTGCCGGCCGCCGCACGGACGAGCCGGTCGCCGGCTGAGCCCGGTCACGGCGCTGATGCGGTCGACCACACCAGCGCCGTGCCGCAGCGCTCAGCGCAGGATGCCGGAGGTGCCGCCGCCGTCCGCGCCCCACACGTCCTCGTCCTCTTCCAGCCAGGTGTTGCGGGCGGTGTCCTCCTCGCCGTAACCGGCACCGGTACCCGCGCCGGCCAGGCCACCGGCGCCGCGCGCACCCGCACCACGCCCCCCGGCACCCGTCGCGCCACGACCGGCGCCGCCGCGGCCCGCACCGCCGCCGCCACCCATCATCGGGCCCATGCCCGGGGAGACCGCCCGACCGAGCGCGCCGCCACCCGCGAGAGCGCCGACGCCTCCCCCGGCGCTACCCAGGCCGCCACCACCGCCGCCGAGCCCGGGAGAGGAGCCCAGGCCACCGGAGCCGAGGCCGGAGCCCAGCCCGGGGGAACCGCCACCGCCAGCGCCCGCGAGGCCGCTGCTGAACTCGTCGTCCACACCGCCGACGCTCGGAACGCCGCCGGTGCCCGGGTAATTGCCCGTGCCGGTGTCGTACCCGCCGGAGAGGTCGGGGTGGGTGCCGGACCCGCTGGGCAGGTTGCCGGTGCCCGGCAGGTCGCTGGTACCGATCGAGGGCGAGGCGCCCAGGCCACCCCCGGACGGACCGCCGCCGAGCTTCGGCACGCCGCCACCACCGCCACCACCGCCGCCACCGGTGTCCAGATCGGGAATCTGGCTGGTGGGGTCTTTATGCGTGGGACCGCTAGCCTCACCCGCCATGCCGGGGGCAGTGGCCTGGTAGTCACCGCGCACCTGCTCGTAGACCCGGGCGGCGTCCTCCGACTGGTCGTTGATCCAGTCGGCGATCGCGGTCACCGGGTCGAACCAGCCCAGGAAGTCCGGCGAGACCTTCGCCTCGAAGAAGCCGACCCCGAGGGTCAGCTTGGCGTTGCGCGCCTCCAGCACGTCGTTGACGCAGGTCGCCGGGATCGGGAAGTCCCGCTGGGCCGCGGTGAGGTCGGCGGCGGCGCGTTTGAGCGACTGGACGATGCCGTTGCCCTTCTCGGCGTCCGCCACGATCTGCCCGGTGTCCTTGGCGATCTGCTCGACGTGGCCCTTGAACGCCTCGTACGCCGGGCCCTTCCAGGTCGTACCCAGATCCTTGATGTTGGACTCGAGGCTCTGCTTGACGTTGTTGAGATTCTTGAGCAGTTGTTCCCAACCGAGGGCGGCGCTCTCCACGTCGCCCGGCCGGCCGTCGATGACGACCTTCTGGCACATCTCTTCCCAGCTCAAGCCCATCTGCCGTCCTCCCCCGTCCTAGCGTCCGTCGCCGTTGCCGGCCACGTCGCCGAAGACACGCTGCATCTCGGCGGCGGACATCCTGTTCTGCTCCTCCGCCGTCTCGAAGTTCTGCTTGACCTGGCGCAGCGCCTCCGCAGCGTCGTACAGGCTCTGCGACAGCTTGCGGACACCGGACTCGGTGCCCTGATAGAGCCCCTGGTGCTTGGCGGCCAACCGGGCCGCCCAGTCGAACCCCCCGAGCGGGCTCGGCTGGCCGCCGGCCCCGCCCGCCACGCCGCCGGCCGCCCCACCCATCAGGTCCTGAATGTCGACCATGTCGTAGGAGAGCTTGTTCAGGTATGCGGCGTGGGTCTCCAGCCAGGTGATGGCCGAGTCCAGGCTGGTCGCGTCCCACTCGGTCTTGACGCCGGCCTCACCGGGCGCGGCGATCAGGCCCTCCGGCGTCGCGGCGTGGTTGACGTTGTCGAGTTCCAGGCCGGTCACGGCGAGGCCGGACGTCGGTATCCCGCCCACCGGAACCGGGATGTAGAGGTCGTCGTTCACGTACCGTTCCGGCTGGGTGGTCCTGTCGTCCGTCATCGGTCCCCTCCCCGAAACCCTGACTGGTGGTGTGCGCTCACTGCTGCTGGTGCGGGCCCGGCGACGGCGGGCCCGAGCCCGGCCAGCCGGAACCGGCCGGCGGTGTCGCCGGAGCGGTCGGCGCCGGCGGATAACCCTGGATGGGATGGCCGGGCGGCGGGTACCCCGGGCCGGGCTGGCCCGGTGCCGGTCCGTACCCCGGGCCGGGCTGCTGCGGCGGGCCGTAGCCGGCCGGTGGCGGCTGGGTGGCGGGCCAGCCGGGTGGCGGCATGCCGGGTGCGCCCGGGTACGGACCGACGGCCGCCGGCGGTCTGCGCCGCCTGCGGCGTCGCAGCACCACGAACAGCACGATCAACCCGATGATCGGCACGCCGAGGCAGAGTCCCAGTTGAACGATCGCGCCCGCCTTGTTCGAGACGCCGAACTCGACCGCCGGACCGTCGTCGTCACCCGGTCGGGTTGCGCCGCCGGCGCGGGTCGGGCCGGCCGCCTCGCCCTTCAACAGCGGGTTCGCCGTCACCGCGGGCACCGAGCGGGTCAGCGCGGCGAGCGGGTCGACCCGGCCGAAGCCGAACTGCGGGTCCCGGCCGGCCGGTCCGGCATCGCGGGCGGTCTCGATCAAACGGCTGATGACATTGGGCGCGTCGAGCTTCGGGTACTTCGCGCGGATCAGCGCCACCACCCCGGAGATGAGGGCGGCCGCCGAACTGGTGCCGCTGCCGAGCGAGTAGCCGTTCGGCGAGACCACCTTTGGCACCGGCCCGATAATGGAGTCCATCGGACCGGCGATGACTGCCTCCGGGCCCTGCACCGAGCCGCCGAAGAAGTCACCTCGTTTGTCGAATCCGGTGACGGCGACGACACCGGGGATGTTGGCGGGCGAGGTCACCTGCCGGTCACCCTGCTCGACGTTGCCGGCGGAGGCCACCACCACGGCGTCCTTGCTCAGCGCGTAGTTGACGGCGTCCACCAGCTCCGGCGAAGCCGCCTCCTCGTCGCCGAGCGAGAGGTTGATGACGTCAGCGCCGTTGTCCGCGGCCCACCGGACTCCCAGGACCACGTCTTGGCCGTCGAATTTGGTGCCCATGGAGATCGGGAGGATCTTCGCGGCCGGGGCGATGCCCAACGCCTGCATCGCGTCACCGCCGCGCCCGGCGATGGCACCGGCCATCTTGGTGCCGTGCCCCAACTCCTTGTCGTCGTCACGCCGGCCGTCCGCGGCGGCCGTGACGTTGGTGCCGTGCCCCGCGAGCACCTGGCCGCGCAGGTCAGGATGGTTGGCGTCGATCCCGGTGTCGACGACGGCGACCACGACACCCGCCCCCTTGGTGATCTTGTGGGCGGCGGGGATCTTGAGATAGTCCAGGTACCACTGGTAATCGCGGACCGTGTCGGCGGCCCGGGCCGGCGTCGGCGCGACGGTCACCGCAGGGGCCAGCGCGGCGCACAGCGCCAGCGCGGCCGCGCCCACGGCCCGTGTCGATCGGAAAGGCTTCCCCGTACGCATCGCTCTCCCGTATCTCGCCGACGCCAACACGATGCGGCTCCGGTCCGGTCGAGCCGGACCGGAGCCGCATCGGTGATTGTGTCAGCCCCACACCTTGGAATTGCTCATCTCGGTGGAGACGTAGTTTTCGCGGGCGATGCCGACGGCACCACCGATCTCGTTCAGGATCCGGTTGATGTCCCGGACCGACGCGTCCCACTTCACCTGGTGCTGCTCGTAGGCGGTGCGGTCCTCGCCCTCCCACTCGAGCTTGGACAGCATCGACCGCAGCGTGTCCAGCTTCTCGTCGATGGTCTTCGAGATGGCCTGCATCTGCTGGTTGCTGCTCTCGAGGACCGCGTAGTCAACCTTGATCGTCACGACTTCCTCCTCTGCTGGCTACGGATCACGGATTGAGAGCAGAGTGGAACTTGTCCAGCATCTGCTGCTGCTCCTCGTCGTTGACCTGGTGCGTCGTACCCGACTTGTCGAGCAGGTCCGCGATGTTGTCCATCGCGGTCAGCAGACTCACGGTGTCCTCGTTCCAGCGAGTCATGAGCGACTGGAACCCCGTGGACGCCTGACCCTTCCACGCCATGGCCAGGTCGTCGACTACGTCCCACAGCTTCTTCAGCTCGCCGTCGACCTCGCTGCGCGTGGACCGCACGTCACTCGCGGCGGTATGCAGACTCGCAGCTGAGACCTCGAACGCCATGCTTCACACCCTTCCGTCATGTTGTGTGGCGGCGGCTTTGCCGCGCCTCCCCCGCGCGGCAAGGCAGCAACACCCCACCGACGGACACTCCACCAGAGACGGTAGCGGAATCCGTCCAGCCACCGCAGCCCTGACCGGGGCTGTTCGATGGATGATGGTGGATCGGACCGGCGGGACGACCCGTACCGGTCCGCACGGACCACCCGAGCGGCTCGATCAGGCCGGCTCGGACCAGGCGGTCTGAATGAGCTGCTGACCGTCGCGCCGCCGCACGAGTGTGCCCCGACCAGGTGGCTGCGGGCTCGGACGCAACGTGCCGAACACCGCGCCCTCCTCCCGGTTGCCGGACATCAGCAGGCCGGGCGAATCCAGCTCACGCAGGCGTTGCAGCACCGGTTCGTAGAGCGCCCGGGCCACGCCGCCGACCCGGCGGGTGATGATCAGGTGCAGGCCGATGTCCCGGGCCTGCGGCAGCAGCTCGTGCAGGGCGCTCAGCGGGTTGCTGCCGCCGGAGGCGACCAGGTCGTAGTCGTCGACCAGGACGTACAGGTCCGGACCCTTCCACCAGCTGCGGTCCCGCAACTGGGCGGTGGTCACGTCCGGGCCCGGCAGACGGTTGGACAGCGCGCTGCGGATCGAGGCCAGCCCCTGCGCGAACGCCTGGTTGGACGGCGCGTAGTCGAGCAGGTGATCGCCCTCGACCGCGCCCAGCAGGCCACGCCGGTAGTCGGCGATCACCAGCCGGGCCTGGGCGGGCGTGTACCGCTCGGTGATGCCCCGGGCGATGAGCCGCAGCAGGTTGGTCTTGCCGCACTCGGCGTCGCCGAAGACGGTCAGGTGCGGCTCGTTCGCCAGGTCCAGGTAGACCGGCGCGAGCGCCGACTCGTTGACACCGATCGGCAGGCCGGGCACCGAACGGTCGATGATGCGCGCCAACTCGGGCACCGGCAGCCGGCGCGGCAGCAACCGTACCTTCGGCGCGGGACGCCCGGGCCAGTTCGTCGCCACGTGCCCGGCGAGCGCGACCGACGCCTCGCTCAGGTCCTCGATGTCGCGCCGACCGTCGATCCGCGAGATGGCCGTCAGGAAGTGCAGCTTGTCCCGGGTCAGGCCGCGACCGGGCGACTTCTCCGGCACGTTCATCGCCGAGCGCCGGTCGATCTCTGACTCGGCGGCGTCGCCCAGACGCAGCTCCAGCTTGGTGCCGAGCAGGTCCCGCATGTTGATCCGGATCTCCGCCCACCGCACCGCCGTGAGGACGACGTGCACCCCGAAGCCGAGGCCCCGGTTGGCGAGCGTCGTGATCGTCTGCTCCAGTTCCTCGTAGTCCTGGCGCAGCGTGTTCCAGCCGTCCACCACCAGGAACACGTCGCCGAACGGGTCGTCGGCGAACTCGCCGGCCGCCCGCCGACGTCGGTAGCTCGCCACCGAGTCGATGCCGTGCTGGGCGAAGCGTGTCTCCCGGTCGTCCAGCACCGCGACCACCTCGGCCACCGTGCGGCGCACCGCCTCGACGTCCCGTCGCCCGGCCACCCCGGCCATGTGCGGCAGCCGTTCGAGGCTGCGCAGCGCGCCGCCGCCGAAGTCCAGACAGAAGAACTGCACCTCGAGGGACGTGTGGGTGAGCGCCAACGAGGCCAGCAGCGACCGCAGCATGGTGCTCTTGCCGCTGAGCGAACCGCCGACGATGACCACGTTGCCGCCCGCGCCGGCCAACTCGACCATCATCGGATCGCGGCGCTGCTCGTACGGGCGGTCCACCACGCCGACCGGCACCGTCAGGCGTCCCCGGCCCGGCCAGGACGCCGTGCACAACCCGTAGGTCGGGTGGACAGCCAGCGGGCCGAGCAGCTCGCCCAGGCCCGGCGGGTCGGCCAGCGGCGGCAGCCACACCTGGTGAGCCGGTCGGCCCCGCCCCTTGAGCTGCTCGATCAGCACGTCCAGCATCGCCACGGCCTTGCCGTCGGTCGGCTGCTCCGGCTCCGGCGCGGTGTCCACCGACACCTGCGGAACCTGCGCGGGGATGAAGTTGACGCCGTACGGCACGATCCGGCGCTGCACGAGGGCCTGCGACGCGGAGGCCTGCTGGCCGGGCGCCCGGTACGGCCCCGAGACGTACGCGGCCCGGAACCGCAGCATGGTGTTCGTGTCCGTCTTCAGGTAACCGTGCCCCGGCGCGCTCGGCAGCTCGTACGCGTCGGGTACGCCGAGCACGATCCGGCTCTCCACTGCCGAGAAGGTCCGCAACCCGATCCGGTACGACAGGTGGGTGTCCAGACCCCGCAGCTTGCCCTCCTCCAGCCGCTGCGAGGCCAGCAACAGGTGCACACCCAACGACCGACCCAACCGGCCGATCATCACGAAGAGATCGATGAAGTCCGGCTTCGCGGCCAACAACTCGCTGAACTCGTCACAGATGATCAACACGCTCGGCATCGGCGCCAACGGCTCCCCCGCCGCACGCGCCTTCTCGTACTCGAACCGCGAGACATAGTTACCCGCCGCCCGCAGCAGCTCCTGCCGACGCACCATCTCACCGGCGAGCGCGTCGCGCATCCGGTCGACCAACGGCAACTCGTCCGCCAGGTTCGTGATCACCGCGCTGGTGTGCGGCAACGCCTCCAACGAGGCGAACGTCGCGCCACCCTTGAAGTCCACCAGGACGAAGTTCAGCTCCTCCGACGAATGGGTCACCGCGAGCGCGGACACCACCGTACGGAGCAGTTCGCTCTTGCCGGAACCGGTCGCGCCGATGACCAGGCCGTGCGGGCCCATGCCCTCGTGCGCGGACTCCTTGAAGTCCAGCTCGACCACGTTGCCGTCCGGGCCGACACCCAGCGGGATGCGCAGCCGGTCGCGTTGACCGCGCGGACGCCACGTCTGGTGTACGTCCACCGCCGCGGCGTCGCCGACGCCGAGCAGGTCCGGAAGCTCCATGCTGCGGGCCAGCGGCTCCTCGTTGCTGGCCTGCTGCTGCGACAGCCGGTACGGCGCGATCTGCCGGGCCAGCCCTTCGGCCGCCTCGGCGGAGAGCCGGTCGGGCCGGCCGAGACGCGAGGTCGAATTGCCCCGGATCAGGTCGAGCGCGTCGCCGTCGCCCGCGTCCAGGCAGAGCAACCAGCGACCGGCGTCGCGCGGCACCGTCCCGGACAGGTCGATCAGGGTGACGCCGAGCAGACCCTGACCCACCAGTTGGCAGGTCGGGGAGATCTCGCCACCGTCGACCACCACGACGAGGTGCGGCGCGGTGGTCAGCGGCTTCGCCTCGGCCGCGAAGCGGGGTCGTCCGGCCAGCTCGGCGGCGAGGGACTCCTCGGCCTCGGCCAGGCTGGCGAAGACCAGACGGCGGGCTCCGGCGGCGTCCGTCCGGC
Organism: Micromonospora sp. DT44; assembly: GCF_049841635.1. NCBI lineage: Bacteria > Bacillati > Actinomycetota > Actinomycetes > Micromonosporales > Micromonosporaceae > Micromonospora > Micromonospora sp. DT44. Next base: position 133,717 of record NZ_JBNCKS010000007.1, read on the forward strand.
CACTGTGGTGGGCGTGCGGCAACCACTTCACCCATTCCCAGACCGGCTGCCGGTCGGGCGCGGCGACCACGGCGATCACCAGGTCGTCGGGGGCGTGGAAGGTCACGAGCTGGCCCAGGGCCGCCCGCGTCAGGTCGAGCACCGGCTCCCGGTCACCGCGCAGCACCACCCGGCTGAACGCGCGGACCGACAGCGCGGTCGGCAGTTCGGGCACCGTGGTGTGCGCGCGGACGAACCGGCGCAGCGCGATGGCGCTCATCGGCTCCAGGTCCTCGACCGGCTTGGTCTCCGGCGGGACGATCTCGACGGCGAGCCGCTGCGGGCCCAACGCGATCCGCGTCTCGCCGAAGTCGGGCTCGGTGATCCGCCGCTCCCACAACCGACGGGACGCCGCGATCGACCAGAGCGCGTCGGGCCCGGGGTGCCGCCAGTCCATCGCGTCCCGCTGCTGGGCAGCCGCACGACGGGTGCGCTTGCGCATCTGCGCCAGGTAACGCATGTAGTCGCGGCGTTCGGCGTTCAGCTCGGCCTTGTCGTTGCCGCCGTTGCTGAGCGAGCCGATAGCCATGCCCAGCATCGACACGCCGAACAGGCCACCGGCGACGTACGTCATCATGCCGCCGCCCCGACCGGCGTAGAGGAACGCCATCGCGCCGACGCCGCAGACCATCGGCAGGATCATGAGCAGCTGCCCCATCCCGCGCGGTGTCGTCTCGGGCAGCTCGGGCGGGGACTCCAGCACCACCTCGCCACGCGGCAACGCGGGCCCCGGTTGACGCGGGGGTCGGCGGAACACCACCGTGCTCACGGCTGTCTCCTCCCCAGAAGCGGCCCTGCCGTCGTGCCGACGCGACGCGAAGCTCGCGGGTGGGCACTGTACGTGCCCGTCATCGTAGGTAATCTCCCGTGGGCGCGGTGCACCCGCACCGTGGCGCCGCGGCCCGCTGATCATAGATGGACACCAGGAGGCCACTGTGGCTACGAAGTCGGCGACCGGCGGTCTGAGCCGGATCACCATTGTGGCCCCCCGTACCCGGATGGACCTGGCGCTGCCGTCGGACGTACCGATGGCCGACCTGCTGCCCACCCTGCTGCGCTACGCGGGGGAGGACCTGGCCGACGACGGGGTACGGCACGGCGGCTGGGCGTTGTCCCGGCTGGGCGCGGCGCCTCTGGACGGTGGTCGTACCGCCGCGCAGCTCGGTGTCCGCGACGGCGAGGTGCTGTACTTCAACCCGCGCTCCGCCGCCGCCCCGGAGATCGTCTTCGACGACGTGGTGGACGCGGTCGCCACCGCCACGACGCAACGGCCGGGCTCCTGGCAGGTCGACGCGACCCGGTCGTTCGCCGTGCTGTTCGCCGCGGCGGCGTTCGGCGCGGGCGCGGTGGCGGCCCTGTTCACCGGTCCTCCGCACCTGCCCGCGGCGCTGGCCGCCCTGCTGGTCGCGGTGGCGCTGCTGGTCGGCGCGGCGGTGCTCGCCCGGGGCATGGGCGACAGCCGGACGGGCTCGGTGCTGGCGATGGCCGGGCTGCTCTACGCGGGTACCGGTGGCCAGCTGCTGCTCGCCGGGGACCGGAAGTTGACCGAGTTGGCCAGCCCACACGTCCTGCTCGCGGCCACCGCCGTGGTGGTCGCCGGGGCGGTGGCCGTGCTGGCCGTCGGTGACGACCGGTACCCCCTCTTCTTCGCCGCGATCGGTCTGGGCGCGGGGGCCGGCGTGGGCGCGCTGCTCTGCCTGCTCCTCGGCATCGACGCCGCGGCCGGCGCCGCGGTGGTGGCGGCCGTCGCCTTCGGCCTGGTGCCGGCGTTGCCGATGGTGGCCTACCGGCTGGCCCGCCTTCCGGTGCCGTCAATCCCCACCGGTCCGGACGACCTGAAGACCGACAGCGAGACGGTGGACGGGCGGCGGGTGCTCGAGCGCAGCGACCGCGCCGACGCGTTCCTCACCGCTCTGCTGTGGACGTTGTCGTTGCTGGTCCTCGGCGCGGAGCTGGTGCTGGCCCTGGACGGCAGGCTGGCGGCAGTGCTGCTGTGTCTGGTGCTGGCCCTGCTGTCGCTGCTGCGGGCGCGGCCGCTGCTGGGCCGGGCGCAGCGTGTTCCGGTGCTGCTCGCCGGCACCGTCGGGCTGGGCCTGGCTGCCGCCGCGACCTTCGCGGGCGGCGCGCTGGCGGTCCGACTCGGCCTGATCCTCGGTGGGCTGCTGCTGGCGGCCGTGATCAGCCTGATCTACGGCCTGTCCGTCGCCGGCAAGCGGATCTCACCGGTGTGGGGTCGGCTGCTCGACATCGTCGAGATCCTGCTGATCATCGCGTTGGTGCCGCTCGCCGTCTGGGTCTGCGGCATGTACGACTGGATCGTCAACCTGCGCCCCTGACGGGGCGGCCGTAGCCTCCAGCGAAAACATCGGCCAGCCGTTGATCTTGTTCTGCCGCCGGTAGGCGCCGCGGTCCTTCGTGGGGCGGCAGACGGCCCTTCTCGGGCTGAAGACGGACCGTGCGGCGCGAGGGTCAGGCGGCGTCGCCCTGCTGGCGGCATTCGTGGTCGCGGTGGTGCTGAAGGGCCTCTTCCAGCTGGTCCTCGAGGATGATGATCCGGCAGGCGGCTTCCAGAGCGGTGCCGTGGTCGACCATCTCCCGGGCTCGTACGGCCAGGCGCAGCTGGTATCGGGAGTAGCGGCGGTGGCCGCCGGCGGAGCGGAACGGGACGATCAGTTTCGCCTCGTCGAGGCGGCGCAGGAAATCCTGCGAGGCGCCGACGATCTCGGCGGCGCGGCCCATGGTGTAGGCGGGGTAGTCGTCATCGTTGAGCATGTCGTCGGGTTGGGCCATACATTCCTTCTTCACGAACGAGGGCCCCGGCGTGTGTCACGCCGGGGCCCAGGGTTACGGGTTGAATACACCATCTACCGACAGGTTCGTCGGGTTCTCGTTTCCGCACCATGCCGCTATCAGCAGGCGGTGCGAGGATCGCATAAGCGTGACCGGAGACCACCTCGCGTTCAAAGTGATTACGGTGTCCACCGCAGAACTGGAACTACGTCCCGACGGCGGGCGATCCAACGGCGTCAAACCCTCCCTTTCCTCTACTTTCACCCATCTAATGTGCTATCCGTCGATGCCGGAGCCCCACGCGACTTCATGGCCCCGAGCATGTGCGGCGGATCCCTGCCGCGTCAGGCGGAGGCCCCGAACATTGCATCGGCCCTGCCTGCGGTTGCCCTGACCTGGAGTTACGTCAAGGTCTTGTCGTGCACGTGCCACGTTGCACGCGGTGATGTGGCTCCACCGCGGTTACCGAGCGGGTCCCGAGAACTTCCGGGCCCTGCTTCGACGCTCGGCCTGTTACGTCGGCGTCTTCAACCGATCTTCGTCGTCAACGGAGACAACATTAACGAGTCCCGCCCAAAAAATCCAGTCTTTCGAGACTAGGTTTTCTGGGCGGCCGATCGCAGCTTCGACGTCCCCGCCGCCTGCGGCAGGTCATGCCCCTGCCGGGCTGGGCCGGCCCGGAAGGAACGGTCAGCGGGGCTGTCGGCGGCCGACAACGCCGAGCGCCGAGGCGACCGGCGCGCTGGCGTAGACACCCGGCCCGTGCTGGCCGTCCATCGGTCGAGCCGGCGTGCCGGCCCGTTGCGCCATGTCCCGAACGACCTTGACCAGGGCCTCGACGTGGTTGTCCATGGCCGCGACCCGCAGCAGCGGGGCCGCCACGCGCCCGTCGGGCGACACCGCCGCCGCCACCGTGTGCGAGGGCGCGGACGTGGCGGTAATCGCGTCCACCAGCGGGCCGAGTGGCGCGCCCGGCCGGCCGCGCAGGGTCAGGCAGCGGTGCGTCCAGCCACCGCCGCGCAGCCCCGACCAGGTCTCCGTCGGTGGCTCCGGCACCAGGTCCAGTCCGGCAGCCGAGACCACCGCGGCGCGCAGCTCGTCGCGGCCCAGCGGCCGGTGGGCCAGCCCGGCCGCTGTCAACGCCTTGCCCAACCGGCCGATAGCGGCGGCCAGCGTGCGGTGGACGCCCGGCAAACCGCCGCCCCGGCTGACCGTCTCGACCCGTGCGTCGCGGACCGTGAGCCGCAGCGCCACCCAGACGGTCCGGTGTGCGGCCGGTGGCGCGCCCGCAGCCGGGTACCAGACCAGAGTGTGCGCGACCACCTGGGCTCGGGAGACCGGTGCCGAGAAGTCCGCGAGCACCCGCAACGCCCGGTCGACCGTCGACGCCTCCACCGAGCCGACCGCGGCGCCGGTGGCCGGCTGCAACGCGACCGCCGCGAACCAACCCTGGTCGTCCTGCCCGATGCCCAGCCGGGTGCCCCGGTCGGTCAGCTCGATCACGCCCAGCTCGGGCGCCAGCGCGGCCAGCCGGGGGTCCGCGGCCGCCCCGCCGGCCAGGGCCGCGGAGGCCCGTTCACGGCGGCGACGCATCCGGCGGCGCAGCAACACGTCCTCGAACCACCAGCGACCACCACGCCGGGCGAACGCGGACAGCACGACCACCGCCGCCACGACAGCCACCGTCGCGGGCAGCCAGGTCGGACCGGCCGTCGCGGCCCAGACGGCGACGGCACAGACCTCGAGTACGACGAGCTGGCCGACCAGCACCGGACCGATGCGCCCCCGGCCCGGCCGGTCGGCCGCAGGGGTGACCCGCGCCGGAACGCCGGACGGCCTGGCGACGGCATCCGCGGGTGGCGCCTGAACCTGCGTCATCGCTGACTGTCCCTCCTGGACGGTACGGCCCTGTGCCGGGGTGGCCCGGCGGTGGCCCCGAAGACCGACCGTCGGCCCCTTATCGTAGGGAAGCCCGCGACGGCACCCCGAGGACATCGTCGCGGATCCACCCCGCCGGAGGTAAGTCATGCGGACCCGCCGCGATCAGGTGCAGGCGTACCGCTTCGTCACCCGCCGGATCGTCTCCGCGCTGCTGTCAGGTGATCCGGAGACCACCAACCTGCCGATGCGACGGCTCGGCATGGCGGTCCTCGGCAGCGTGATCGCCGCCGCGGTGGTCCTCGGCGGCGTGGGCGCGTACGGCCAGTTGACCGGGAACACCGCACCGCTGGACGAGAACACGCTGGTCATCGAGCGGGAGACCGGCGCCACCTACGTGTACGCCCAGGGGCAGCTGCACCCGACGCTCAACTACACCTCCGCGCGGCTGATCCTGAACGAACCGGACCCCACGGTGCGCACCATGTCGCAGGCGTCGCTGCGGGACCGGCCACGCGGCCGTACCGTCGGCATCGTCGGGGCGCCGGACGCACTGCCGGACCGCAAGTCGTTGACGGGTCTGCCGTGGTCGGTCTGCGACGTGCCCGACCCGGTCGACCCGCGCCACTCCACCACCCGCGTCGTGATCAATCGGGCGCTGCCCGGCGGCACGCCGCTCGGTGACCGCGCCGTGCTGGTCACCGTGGACGGTCAGCGGCACCTGCTCGCCGCCGACTCCCGACTGGAGGTGCGGGGCGGTGATCAGGCCGTCGCGGCGCTGCGGATGACGGGTACGGCTCCGCTGCCGGTCGGGCAGCAGCTCCTCAACGCCGTACCGCCCGGACCGCCGTTGCGCAAGCCGTCGCTGCCCGGCCTGGGTGAGCGCAGCGGATTGAGCGTGGCCGGCCGGCCCGCCACCATCGGCCAGGTCTTCCAGGCGGCCGGTCAGCACTACGTGCTGGCGCGCGAGGGTCTCGTCTCGATCAGTGAGATCACCGCGCTGCTGCTCATCAGTGGCGGCGGTCGGATCACCGACATCACGCCCGATCAGGCCGGGCGTCTCCTGACGGAGCAGCGGGTGGACGCGGACGGGATGCCGAGGACGCTGCCGACCCTGTATCCGGCCCGGGCCGGACAGACGCTGCTCTGCGCGACGTACCGGGAGGGCACCGCCGGTGGCCCGCCGACCACCACGCTGGAGGTCTTCGACCGGGTGCCGGCGGAGCTGGCGGACACCGAGCCGGGTTCGGTACCGGTACGCCAGGGCGCCCGGGACGCGGTGCGCACGGCCGAGTCGGTGCTGCTGCCCGGCGGCAAGGGCGTACTGGCCCAGGCTGCGCCCGGTGCCGGCACCAGCGGCTCCGGCGCCGCCGGCACGACGGTCTACCTGATCAGCCCTCAGGGTGTCCGGTACCCGCTCGGCTCGCCCGAGGCGCGGTCCGCCCTCGGCTACGACGGGGTCACCCCGCTGGCGGTGCCCGGCTCGCTGCTCGCGTTGATCCCCACCGGGCCGACCCTGGACCAGGAGTCCGCGCTCGCGCAGTTCGCGCCGGGTGACGCGGGGGCGACCACGCCGCCGTCGCAGCCGCCCTCGCAATCCAGCTCGCCGACGCCCGGCACGAGCGCCCCGGCGAGTGACGGCGCCGGTGGCTGGGCCCCCGAGGTATCGACCGGCGCCGACGACTGAGCGGTCCATTCGGGTCGCCCCGGCTCGCGGAGGTGGACTAACCTGGATCCGCTGACGGTTGTCAACCAGAACGACGGGGATGTTGCCATGACCGGGCGTACGGAAGTCGACCTGCTGTCACTTGAGGACTTCCACCAGCACCTCGCGTTGCGGCTGAGTCAGGCCGAGTCGGTGCTGCGCAAGCTCAACACCGAGATGCAGTGCGCTCCGCCGGCCCTGGGCTCGTTCACCGACGCGACCCAGAATTCGCGCCGCTACAGCGAGGTCCACCAGTCGTACGTGGAGCAGGCCGAGCGGCTCCGGCAGGCGGTGCAGGCGGCACAGCAGGCCACCGGCACCATCCTCGCCAACTACCGCACCGCCGAGGCGCGGAACGCGGCCAACGCCACCGACATCACCGCGGCGCTGACCGGGGTCGACCGGGCGTTGCAGCCGAAGGGGGACGGGCGTGTCTGAGTACACCCAGCGTTACCAGGGTCGGAGCCACCAGGAGCTGTACGACGCGGTGATGGTCGGCAAGCCGGAGCAGATTGAAGGGGTCGCCGCCCAGTGGGCCGCCCTCAAGGGCATCCTGGACGGCCTCGGGCGTGAGTTGAGCGGCGACCTCGAGAAGCTCGGCAACACCTGGACGGGCCCGTCGGGCCGGGAGTTCCAGCGGCGGCTGACGCTGATCGTCGACCACTCCGACGCCCTGGGCGAGGGCATGTCCGGCGTCAAGCAGGGTCTGACCATGATGGCCGGCCAACTGCGCACCGCGCACAAGAAGGCGGAGAGCCCCGAGGAGACCGACGACAACGACCAGGCCATCTCGGGCGTGCTCAAGGGCTCCGCCTTCGGCCTGCCCGGCGCGGTGGTCGGCGGCATCATGGGCCACCAGCAGGACAAGGAAGAGCAGGAGAAGGCGCACCAGCGGATGGTGAACCTCGTGGCCGAGCTGGCCGCCGGTTACGACCTCTCCGCCTACGACCGGGTGGTGGACCCGCCTCCGCCGGATCCGGAGACGCCGCGCACGGTCAACGACGACCGGCCGACGCCACGCAGCGGTCCGGCCAGCACGACGCCGTCGGGCGCTCCGATCGCCACCGGTCTCACCGCGCGCCGGGGCGACGCGACCATCGCGACACCCGAGGGCGTGGCTCCTCCGCCGACCGCCGGGGGTGACTCCGTTCCCGGCCACGACGGCGGCACGTCGGTCGTCGTCATCGGGCCGGAGGGCGCCGCCAGCGACGCGGCGGGCACCTCCCTCGCCGGCGCGGACCCACTGGTCAGCGGGGCCCTGCTCGCCGGCGGGGCGGCCGGACTGGTCGGTCTGTCCGGGCCGACCACCATGCCCGCGAGCGCCGGGGGCGGCCCGAGCCTGCTCTTCGGGGCACCGGGCGGCGCACCGGCCCGGCCCACCGCCGGGGCGGAGAGCCGTTCGGCAAGCGGCGCGGGGCGGAGCATCGACGGCCGGCGCGGTGAGCCCGGTCGGGCTGCGGCAGCGAGCCGGCAGGGCCTGACGGGCAACGGCCGTCCCGGAGTGCTTGGCGGTCGGGGCCGTGCCGAGGATGACGAGTCCGACGACCGGCTGACCTGGCTCACCGAAGACGAGATGGTGTGGGGCGACGGCGGGGACGCCGCGCCGCCGGTGCTCGGCACCGGGGGCTGACCGCCGGCCACCGCACACGACCCCCACGTGACCCCGCCGGACCCGCTCCGGCGGGGTCACGTGCTTCGGCCCGCCGCCCGACCGCTGGTCGGCACCGTCCACAGTGTGGGCGGTGGTCGTGGTCACTCCCGTTGTGCCCACCGTCGTGCTGCGCCGCGCCCCGCCGGGCGATAGGTTGGTCGGGTGTCGTCCGTAGCTGTGGTCCGCCCGGCCCGCTGGGCTGTGCTGCGGTCGCTACGGGAGCTGACCCGGCTGGCGGTCACCGCGCTGGTGCTCGCGGTCGGTCTCGGCGGCGCCCTCGCCACCACCCCGCCCGCGGAGGCGCAACTGCGCCCGGCCGCCGTGAGCAGCCGGGTGGACACCGTCCGGCCCGACGCCGCACCGACCACCGAGCGTACGAGCCGGCCGGCCCCTGCCACGCCGGCCGACGCGGTCGCCGCCGCACCGGCCAGCCCGGTCCTCGTCAGCAGGGAGCACGCCCCGGCTGGCGTGCCCGGTCGCGGCACCCCGACCCGACGCGGCCCTCCCGCGCGCTGACCCCGGTCGGCCAGGTCACCCGCCACTTCGTCTGACCCACCTCCGGGTCGTCGTCCGGGTGCCCGACGCGCAGCCGCGCCCGTTCGGGCACGCCAGCCCAGCGACGGCTCTGCGCCCCGGCCCGCCCATCGGAACAGCTCACCCCGACCACCCCGAGCCCGACGCGTCGAAGCGACGGGCCGTTCCGGTCGGGACCCATCCCTCGACACCGTCATTCGACCGCGAGGTGCTGATCATGCAGACCGTCCTCTCCGCCGTACTGCCCGACGTACCCCGGGCCGCCGCCATCTGGCTGAGCCTGCTCGGGGTGGTCGTGTTCGCCGTCGCCGCGCTCCTGGTACGACCCGGCCGCCTCCGCCTCCGCCTCGACCCGGCCGCCCGCATCCGCGACGCGGCCATGCCCAGCCACCTCGAACAGGCGCAGGAGCAGCGGGAACAGCGCCGCTACGCGCAGGAGATCACGGTGGCCGCCGAACGCGCCGCCGCCACCGCCCAGCGCCGACGGGCCGTGTGGGTGGCCGCGCAGGAGACCGTCGAGGCCGCCTGGCAGGCGTTGGAGGCGGCCGAGGCGGGTGTACGGCGGCTCGGCGCGGCAGCCGCGATGCCGTTGCCGCAGACCGCCCGGACGCCCGCCGAGTACGCCGACCGCGAGCGCTACCTGCACCGGGCCGCGCTGGACGCGTACTGGCGGCGGGAACTGTCGGTGGAGCAACTCAGTGACGTCTTCGCCCACCGGGACGGCTGGGATCCGCGGCTGCACCCCGTCGAGCAGGAGCTCGTGCTGCAACGGGCCGTCCGCGACAACCTGGCGGCCAAGCACGCCGCCGCTGTGGAGACCGAGCAGGCAGCCTGGCGGGCCACGGAGCTGGCCGTGGCGGCGGCGCGCAGTCTCCGTGCGGAGGTCCACGCGGCCACCGGACGGCGCACGGCGGAGTCGGCCTCGGTGCTGCCGCTCAGCGAGGTCCTCCGGCCAGCCGCCGAGCAGACCCGGGAGAACACGGTGGTCGCCCGTGGTCGGGCAGCGGTGCCGGCGTTCTGACCCAGCGGAGCGGCTCGCACGATTCGCCCGGGACGAACGTTCCGGGCCGGGTCGGCGTCGGTGGGTTAGCGTGTCGGCATGTCCCGACAGTCGTGGGTCCTCGTGGTGATCGCCGGCATCCTGGCGCTCGCCACACTGGTCGGCGCGGTGGTGCTGGCGGTGCGTGTGGTGCGTACGAGGCGGCTGCTCACCGGGCTCGGCGCGGGCGGCAAGGTGGCCTTCTACGGGGCGTTGATCTACACGATCTTCCCGGTGGACATCCTCCCGGACCCGATCTACCTGGACGACATGGGCGTCCTGGCCGGTGCGTTGATCTACCTCACGCGGCTCGTCCACAAGCGCCGGGCGGCGGGCCGTCGTCTGCCCGGGCAGCCGGACGGTCCGTCGGCCCCGGACCGCACCCGCTCCGTACGATGATCAGGCTTGGCGCACACGACGGAGGACGCACGTGGCCGGTGATCATCGACTGGACATCCACGACGACCGGGTGGCGGCGTTCTGCGCGGAGCGGCACCTCGCGACGCTGACCACCCTGCGCGCCGACGGCACCCCGCACGTGGTACCCGTCGGGGTCACCCTCGATCCGGTGGCCGGGCTGGCCCGCGTGATCACGTCCGGCACGTCCCGCAAGGCTCGGCAGGTGGCCGCCGCCGGGCCGGAGGGCACTCCGGTGGCCGTCTGCCACGTGGACGGCCGTCGCTGGCTGACGATCGAGGGCCGGGCGGTGCTCCGATCGGATCGGGCCTCCGTCGCGGAGGCGGAGCGCCGGTACGCCGAGCGTTATCGGACCCCGCGTCCGAATCCGGAGCGCGTGGTCATCGAGATCACCGTGACGGGACTGCTCGGCAGCCTCTGACGTCCGTTACGTCACCTATGTCGGGTGCGTGGCTCATTGGCGGGCCGCGAACGTGAGCCGCCCTGCGCGCGGAATCCCCCGCCGTCGGCGGTCGTTACGCCAGGTCGCGACGCCCGCAACGGCAGCCGGCGGCGGAATGCCGCCCGGAGCAGGGCCGTTACGTCCCCGGTAACCACGGCCGAGACCGCCACGGAGGCGGCTACCCCCGAACGGAGACTCGACCATGAACCCGATCGTGCAGAAGAGCGGCCTGTCCGTCGTCGGCCTGCTGGTCGCCGGTGGTTGCGCCCTCGGCCCCGCCGTCGCCGCGCAGGCAGCCCCCGCGCCGGCGACCCCAACCTCGTCGAGCCAGACCAGCCGCAGCGCCGAGCGGATCCTCGACGTCGACTACCAGGCACAGCCGAACTTCTTCTACTGCGGCCCCGCCGCCACCCGCATCGCGCTCTCGGCCCAGGGCAAGGCGCTCTCCCAGGACGACGTGGCCAAGCTGCTCGGCACCACCGAGGCGGGCACCCCGTCCGCCCTCGACACCACGCGCGTGCTCAACGAGGTGACCGGCGGTCACTACCGGACCACGGAGATCCGTGACTCGGTGGCCCGCCCCGACCAGGTCGAGCAGCTACGCCGGGATGTCCTGGCCGCGATCGACGCCGGCCGGCCGGTGGTGGCCAACATCAAGGGCACGACCGTGGACACCGACGGCAACCCGCACTCGTACGAGGGTGGCCACTACCTGACGCTTGTCGGCTACCGCGACGGTGGGGACCTCATCCGGGTCGCCGACCCGGCCGACCCGGCGCTGGGCGAGTACTGGATGAACCTGCCGAAGGTCGCCAACTGGATCGCCGAGCGCGGTTACTCCTCCTGACCCGATGCTCACCGGGCCGGCCTCTCCCGCGCGGAGGGGCCGGCCCGGTCGTTCCGTCTGCGGTTGGCCAGGTGCGCTCGGCGACGCGCGCGGGCGGCCCGGGTCGGCCGGGCACGGTGGAGCTCACGCCGAGCCGGCGGGGCGATGGTCGACTCGCCGGCGCCGGCCGCCCGGCGCACGATCCGGTTGGCGTCGTCCGGTTCGTAGCCGGCGGCCCGGAGCAGGTCGCTCGACGCGGTACGCAGGCCGGTGACGATCGCGTCGCCGAACGACCTGACTCCACTCGCGGCGGCCCGGCCGGCCAACTCGGCGCACTCCTCGACCAGCTTCCGGGTGCGCCGCGGATCGTTGCCGGTCCGGCACTCCGCCCGCATCTTCGTCACCGCCTGTCCCAGCCGGCCGATGGCGTCCGGCAGCTCCGGCGGGATCGGCTCGTCGTACTGCAGGGCGGTCGTCGACCAGCGGGCGAGGGCATGGCTGTCCAGCAGTAGCCGTTCGAGATGCTCCGCGCTGCGGGCGTACATGTGGAACTGCTGGCGGCGGTGCCAACGGACCGGCGCGATCGTCACCACCTCCTCCGCGCCGCTCAGCGCGTCGTGCAGTCGACTCAGATCCCCCTCGGTGCCGCGCAGCGTTGCCAGGACGTGTTTCGTCCCATCGCTGTCACGTTGCCGCAGCACCTGCCCCAGCTTCTCGAGTTGTTCGGAGAGGATCGTGAAGATCGGCGTCGCCGCCCGGTCCAGCACCCGCATGGGGTTGACCGGCAGCAACAGCGCGACCACCACCAGACCGACCACCCCGCCGACGAGGGCGTCGAAGATCCGGGGCACCTCCAGGCCCCGGTCCATCGGGGCGAGTGTGGCGATCAGTACGGCGGTACCGCCGGCCTGACCGACCAGCGGGCCGCCCTTCCCGGCCACCAGCAGGGCGCTGGCGATGGCCAGGCCGACGACCACCCCGGTCTGCCACGGTCCCGAACCGAGGATGAAGCGCAGCGTGTCGCCGATGACGATGCCCAGTCCGACGCCGAACAGCAGCTCGAAGGTGCGTCGGGCCCGCTGCCCGATGGCGGTGGCGATCGTACCGACGGCGGCGGCGGGAGCGAAGACGTGCGACCCCGGGCCGAGGAAATGCTTGGCGATCAGGGCCGCCAGCGCCGCCGCCAGCCCGGCCTGGGCGGCGATCACCACAGTGACCTCAAACTGCCGGGCACGGACCCGGCCAGCCTGGCCGCTGCGGTGCCGCACCCGTTCGACCGCCCGGCCGCTGCGCTCGGCGGCCTCGTCGAGCCGCGACTGGTCGCGGTCGGCGGCTGGATGGTCGTCGGGCATGGCGGCGGTTACCCCCGGGAAGCGCGGTCAATCGTGCCGTCGCTCCCCGCGCTTCCCAGCGGCACCGGCGGCACCAACCGTCACCGGGGTGCGGATTCATCGGCGATCGTAGGTTTGCTCGATCGCTGGGGGGTACCAGGGGCCGCACACCCACCGATCCGCAACCGGTAAGGGGCCCAGATGAGCAGTACACAGAGCACCGGGGAGCAGGATGTCGTCGACATCCTCGTCGCCGACCACCGTACGGTCGAGACTCTCTTCGTCGAGTTGGAGACACGGCAGGGTACGCCCGAGTACCGCCGTCAGCTCGCCGACGTGGTGATCGCCGAGCTGGTCCGGCACGCCGTGGCCGAGGAGGCGTACGTCTATCCGACGGCCCGCAAGGCGCTGCCCGACGGCGACCAGATCGCCGACCACGAGATCACCGAGCACGCCGACGCCGAGCGCACGATGAAGGACCTGGAGTCGGTCGACCCCTCCGACCCCCGCTTCGACGAGTTGCTGGCCCAGCTGACCAGCACCATCCGTCACCACGTGCAGGACGAGGAGAACGACCTCTTCCCCCGGCTGCGCGCCGCCACCGCCCGGGAGGAGATGGTCGAGCTGGCCGGCAAGGTGACGGCGTTCAAGAAGATCGCACCGACCCGCCCGCACCCGAGCGCACCGGACCACCCACCGGCGAACAAGCTGCTCGCCCCCGGCACGGGGATGATCGACCGGATGCGTGACGCGCTGAGTGACCGACCGACCTCGATGGACGAGCTACGCGAGCAGCAGCAGCGCTGATCGGCGTACGCCCCGCACACGACAGTCCCGGGCCGCCGATCTTTCGGCGGCCCGGGACACGTCCGCTACGTCAGCGGACCTGGTCACCCTCACCGGTACGTGCCTGGGCCTGGTCGACGCCCTTGTCGATCTGGTCGTCGTACTTGCCACCGGTGCGCTTGTCGGCCATGTCGCCGGCCTTCTCCATGCCCTGATCGACCTGCTTGTCATGCTTGTCCGCGAAATCCTTGGCCTTGTCCATGAAGTCACCCACGGCGCTCCTCCTCCTGGGGTAGTTCCCTTTCGCGTTCCCTCGTCCCGACAGCGCAAACGCCTTCCGTTCGGGCGTACTCCGCGAAGGCCCGACCAGCGCTCCCCCGGCCGGCGTACGATCCGCGCGGACGACCGGGTGTCGGCGCACGGCCGGCCGGGTACCGACCTCGCCGAGATCGAGGAGGGCCGACATGACGGCAGACCAACCCGGGGCGGACGTCACGCCGACAACCGGCGGCACGCAGGAGACCGGTATTACGGCGGCGCCGGCCGGTGGCACGGCGGCACCCGGTGACGGCGGGGCGCGGCACGCGTGGGCTGGGCTGCCCTGGCTGGTACGGACCGCGGTGCTCTGGAGCGCCTGCCTGGTGGTGATCGTCGCCGGGCTCTACCTGCTGGGTCGGATCGCCGTCCTGCTGGCCCCGCTCGCCATCGCCCTGGCCGCCACCATCTTCCTCACCGCGCTGTTGGACCCGGTGCTGCTCCGGCTGCGTCGCCTACGCCTCCCAGCGGCGGTGGCCGCGCTGCTCACCGTCCTGCTGCTGCTCGGCATCCTCGTGGGCGTCGGAGCGCTGGTGTGGAACCTGACCGCCAGCCAGTTCGACCAGCTCAGTCAGCAACTGACCCAGGGGCTCGACCGGAGCCGCGACTTCGTCACGTCGACCCTGCCGGTCAGCGAGGCCCAACTCGACAAACTGATCGACCAGGCCCGGGAAGGGCTCAGCGGCAGCTCTCCGGACCCGGTGTCCGGCGCCCGGGCGGCCAGCGAGGTCGTCGGCTCCGCGCTGCTCGCCCTGGTGCTGCTCTTCTTCCTGCTAAAGGACGGCCGGTCGATGTGGCACTGGACGCTGTCCCGGACGTCCGGCCCGAACCGACCCCTGGTGGCCGAGGCCGGACGGAACGGCTGGCAGACCCTCGGCGCGTACAGCCGGGGGACTATGATCATCGCGGCCATCGACGCCATCGGCATCGGCCTGGCCCTGGTGGTACTACGGGTGCCGCTGGCCCTGCCACTGGCGCTGATCACGTTCCTCGGCGGCTTCGTGCCGATCATCGGGGCGACGGTCGCGGGCGCGGTCGCGGTTCTGGTGGCCCTGGCGGCCAACGGGCCGACGACCGCTCTGCTCACCCTCGCCGCCGTGGTCGCGGTGCAGCAGATCGAGGGCAATCTGCTGGAGCCGCTGGTCATGAAGCGCCAGGTACGCCTGCACCCCGCCGTGATCCTGGTGGCGGTCACCGCCGGCACCCTCATCGCGGGCATCGCCGGCGCCTTCGTCAGCGTTCCGATCACCGCCGTCCTGTGGCGCGTCATCGACACCGTCCAACGCCGCCGATCCACCTCGCAGGTGCCGGCGGCGGGGTAGAACCGGCGCCGGGCCCCGGCGCCCTCACCCGCGACGGGGCGCGGTTGTCGTCCGGGTCAACCGGGTGGTGAACCAGGTGCCGGCATGCTCGGCGACCTGGTCGAGCGTGCCGGGCTCCTCGAAGAGGTGGGTGGCGCCCGGCACCACCCACAGCTCGCCCACGTCCCCCAGTTCGGCGAGCGCCCGCTCGTTGAGCGCGAGCACCTCCTCGTCCAGGCCGCCGACCAGCAGCAAGGTGGGAGACCGCACCTGACCCAGCGCGGCGCCCGCCAGGTCGGCCCGGCCGCCCCGGGAGACCACCGCGCCCACTCGGTCCGCGCGGGATGCCGCTGCCACCAGCGCGGCGGCGGCACCCGTGCTCGCACCGAAGAGACCGATCGGCACGTCACCCGCCGGACGTTCAGCCACCAACCAGTCGACGATCCCGGCCAGCCGGCTGGCCAACATCCCGATGTCGAACCGGAGCTCAGCCGTCCGCGTGTCCACCTTCTCCTCGTCTGGAGTGAGCAGGTCGACCAGGACGCACGCGAGGCCACGGGCGTTCAGCGCCCGGGCCACCGCGACGTTGCGCGGACTGTGCCGGGAGCTACCGCTGCCGTGCGCGAACAGCACCACGCCCACCGGCTGGGCGGGTAGCAGCAGATCGGCGGGGAGCTGGGCGTCCCGAACCGGAATGGTCACCGTGTCGTGCTGCTCGTCCATGCCGCACCTCCGTGCTCGCCTGCGGTCGGGTTACCCCGCCCGGCGCGTCGCACGCACCTGGTGGGGGCGGCCGGAGCCCGGCGTTTGCCGGGTGGGGTGCCGGGTACGCGACGAAAAGACCGCAGACCGCGTAGGCGCACCCGCGCCCCGACGGATCGCGAGGATCATGATGGCCAAGCAGCAGATTTCCCGGCAGCAGCAGATGACCGAACGCGCCCAGCGTGAACAGGACGCCGCGCGCAACCAGGACTTCGGTGACCAGGCCGCCTCGGCCCGCCTCCCCGACGACCCCAAGGCGGCTGCGCCGCGGGACGCGATCGGACGCCCCTCGACCGGCGAGCCGGTCTGACGTACGCGCGCGACGGCCGGGGCGGGAACACTCCCGCCCCGGCCGTCACTGCTGCTTGTCCTCGGGGAGCCGGAGCAGGGGCGACCGCCCCGGCGGCTGTTCCGGCGGCGGCCCCGCGGGCTCGGCCGGCGGCACCGGCACCGTCACCGGTTGGTCGCAGGTGACCCGCACCACCTGGTCGTGGTGGCGCAACTCGACAACGTCGTCCGGGCCACCGTGGCGCAGCGCGTACGTCGTCTGGTGCGGTCGGACGTCGACCCGCAGCGCCAGCCCGCGCCACTGAAGGGAGAACTCCAGGCGGCTCAGCCGGCTGGAGAGCCGGGGCGCGAACGACAGCTCGCCGTCGTGGTCACGCAGCCCGCCCAGCCCGCTGACCAGGGCGAGCCACGCGCCGGCCAGCGAGGCCATGTGCACGCCGTCGCGGGTGTTCTCGTTGAGGTCATGCAGGTCCATCAGCGCGGCCTCGCGCAGATAGATGTGCGCCAGGTCGGGATGGCCGACCTCGGCCGCGAGCACCGACTGCGTGCAGGCCGACAGCGACGAGTCGCGCACCGTCCGACGCTCGTAGTAGAGGAAGTTGCGAACCTTCTGCTCGGGGGTGAACGCGTCCCCCCGCCAGTGCATCGCCAGGACCAGGTCGGCCTGCTTGACGACCTGTTTGCGGTACAGGTCGAAGTACGGATAGTGCAGCAGCAGCGGGTACTTCTCGGCGGGCGTGTGCGCGAAGTCCCACTCCTGCAACCGGGTGAACCCCTCCACCTGCTGGTGCACGTCCAGCTCGTCGTCGTACGGCACGTGCATCGACGTGGCGGCGTCCCGCCAGCTCGCCGCCTCCTCGTCGGTGACGCCGAGGTGGAACGCGTCGTCCCGGTAGCGCATCACGACATCGGCGGCGGTGAGCAGGTTCCGCTGGGCCATCAGGTTGGTGTAAATGTTGTCGTTCTTCACCGCCGTGTACTCGTCCGGACCGGTCACCCCGTCGATGTGGAACCGGCCGTGCCGGTCGTGGTGCCCGATCGAGCGCCACAGCCGAGCGGTCTCGACCAGCAGCTCCAGCCCGATCTCCCGCTCGGTGGCGGTGTCCCCGGTGACCAGCACGTAACGTCGGACCGCGTCGGCGATGTCAGCGGCGATGTGGAACGCCGCCGTACCCGCCGGCCAGTACCCGGACGACTCCGGCCCCTCGATGGTCCGCCACGGGAAGGCGGCGCCCTTGAAGTTGAGCGTCGCCGCCCGTTCCCGGGCCTGTTCCAGGGTGCTGTGCCGCCACTGCAGGGCGCTGCGCACCGCGCTGGGCTGGGTGTACGTCAGGACCGGCAGGACGAACATCTCGGTGTCCCAGAAGGCGTGCCCGTCGTAGCCGGGGCCGGTCAGCCCCTTCGCCGAGATCGGCCGCTGCTCGGCACGGGCGCCGGCCTGGAGCACGTGGAACAGCCCGAAGCGTACGGCCTGCTGGATCTCCGGATCACCCTCGACCAGCACGTCGGCCGCGTCCCAGAACTCGTCCAGGTAGGCGCGCTGCTCGCGGTGCAGCCCGTCCCAACCGTCCAACCGGGCGCCGGCCAGCGCCGCGCCGACCTGGTCGCGCAGTGCGGGCAACGAACGTCGACTCGACCAGCCGTACGTCAGATACTTGACCACCCGCAGCTTCTCGCCGGGCTTGAGCACGCAGCCGATGGTGGTGCGCACCCAGTCCTCGTACCCCTCGGACTCGATCGTGGTGTGGTCCGGGCCGTGCACCTCGTGCTCCATGGCGGCGGCGACGCGCAGCCCGGACACCTTCGTGCGGTGGATGAGCTGGCCGCCGTCCGGGGTGGTCAGCTCCTCCTCGGCCAGCAGCGGCGATTCCAGCACGGCCGCGACCCGGGGGTCCTTGCTCTGCGCGGGCAGCGACTCGTTGGCCACCAGCTCGGATTGCACGATCAACCGCAGCGGGCCGTCGACGGCCTCCACCTCGTAGCTGATCGCGGCGACCGACCGTTGGGTGAACGACACGAGCCGGGTGCTGCGGACCTTGACCTCGCGGCCGGCCGGGGAGCGCCAGTGCAGCTCCCGATGCAGGGTGCCGGCCCGCAGGTCGAGGATCCGCTCGTGGGACAGCAGTTCGCCGTAGCGCACGTCGAGCGGCTCGTCGTCGACGAGCAGCCGGATCAGCTTGCCGTTGGTGACGTTGACGATGGTCTGCCCCGACTCGGGGAAACCGTAGCCGGCTTCCGCGTACGGCAGCGGACGTAGCTCGTAGAACGAGTTGAGGTAGGTGCCGGGCAGCCCGTGCGGCTCGCCCTCGTCGAGGTTGCCGCGCAGGCCGACGTGCCCGTTGGAGAGCGCGAAGACCGATTCCGACTGGGCCAGCACGTCCATGTCCAGGCGGGTCTCCCGGATGTGCCAGGGCTCGACGGGATAGGCCCGTTCCCGGATCACGTTCGGTCCCGTTCGCCGGTGGGGTGGGGTGCCGGCGGGGCGGCGTCGCCGGCGTCGAGCAGGTCCGCGAGGTCCTTGACCACCACGTCCGCGCCGTGCGCGAGCAGTTCGTCGGCCTGTCCCACCCGGTCGACACCGATCACGTACCCGAATCCGCCGGCCCGGCCGGCGGCCACCCCGGAGAGCGCGTCCTCGAAGACGGCGGCCTGCGCCGGCTCCACGCCCAGGATCCTGGCGCCGGCCAGGAAGGTGTCGGGTTGGGGTTTGCCCCGCAGCTTCTGTTCCCGGGCCACGAGTCCGTCGACCCGTGCCTCCAGCAGATCCGCCAGCCCGGCCGCGGCGACCACCTCGCGCCCGTTGGCGCTCGCGGTGACCACCGCCCGACGCAGCCCGGCGGCGGTCGCCGCGCGCAGATACCGCACCGAACCCGGATACACCTCGACGCCGGAGGTGCGCAGGCGGTCCAGCAGCAGGACGTTCTTGCGGTTGCCGATGCCGTTGACCGTGTCGGCGTCCGGCGGATCGTCCGGGCTGCCCTCGGGAAGCACGATTCCCCGGGACTCGAGGAACGACCGGACGCCGTCGGCACGGGGCCGGCCGTCGACGTAGCGGTTGTAGTCGGGACCGGGGTCGAACGGTTGGAAGGGCTGCCCGGTTGCCGTGGCGCGCTCGCGCAGGAACTCGTCGAACGTCTCGGTCCAGGCGGCGTTGTGCACCCGGGCGGTCTGCGTCAGCACACCGTCCAGATCGAAGAGACAGGCGGTCACATGAGCAGGTAGGCCCAGCACGGTACGAATCTAACCACCCGGCTGGGTGCGCAAACCCGTTTTGAGCCGCCGGCGGGCCGCTCAGTTCGGCCGCAGGGTCCAGATCACCGTCATGGCCGACGTGGGCGTGCCGTCCTCGGTGGCGATCTCCACCTCGATTCCGAACTCGGGCCGCTGACCGGCCTCCAGCTCCGCGACCACCTCCGACGCCGGACGCCCCAGCCGCGCGGTCGCCAGCACCGCCCCCCGGGCCAGCTTGCGGTAGGCGATCTCGGCTCGGACGGCGAGCGGCACGGCCCGGTCGAGCAGCTGCCCGAAGGCGGCCAGCACGACCGCGCCAGAGGCCGTCTCGCCGAGCGTGAACATCGCCCCAGCGTGCGGGCCGCCGACGTGGTTGTGGGTGGCCGGCGTGTCGGGGAGCCGGACGACGGCCCGCACCCCGCCGTCCGCCTCGGGCGCCACCTCGACGATTTCGATGCCGAGCGTGCGGGCGAACGGCACCGATTGCAGGATGCCGGTCGCCACCTGGCGGGAGTCGATGGTCATGGCCCGACGCTACTTCTCGGTAACCAGGGCGGCAACCAGGGTTTTCCCAGGCTTCGGAGCGTCAGAGGTTGGCGATCGTGCGCAGGATCTCCGCGTAGAAGTTGCCGTCGATGCTGCGGAAGAGGGAGAAATCCTGACCCGGGTCGCCGAAGAACGGGCGCAGCGTCCACGCCAACTGGGTGCCCACGAAGCCGAAGAGCAGGATCCAGATGTAGAGCAGCGTCATGCTGGCCGGGCGCTGCGCGGGCTCGCCGCGCCGCACCGGCGGGTTGGTCCACGCACGCTGCTGCGCCGGGTAACCCGGCGGCAACGTGCCGGTGTGCTGACCACCCCACTGCGCCGGAACAGCCGCCGGGGCCGGGGCGGTGGTCGTGGCGCTCGCGCCCTCGGGCGCGGCACCGTTCGCCGCCGACGCGACAGCCGCGCCGGCCGGAACCGCGACCGGCTCGGCGGTACCCGCCGTCGCGGTGCCCGGCGTGCCCCCGGCGGGCACCGCGACCGGAGCGTTGACCTGGGCCGGAGCGCTGACTGCCGCCGGGACGCCGAGCTGAGCCGGGGCGTTGGCCGCAGCCGTCGCCGGGGCGAGCAGACCGTGGTCGTTGAGCACCTGCATGCCACCGGTCAGGAAGCGCAGCCCGACCAGCGCCGACAGCGTCAGGATCGCCACGTTGAGCAGCTTGAAGAAGCCGTAGTCGGGTGCGGTGATCAGGAAGAAGAGGCTGATCGGCGCGAACGCCACCGCGAGCATCGAGGTGACGGTGATCGCCACCATCACCAGCGCCAACGACTGACGTACCGAGAGCCGGGCGCCGAACACCAGGTTGAACAGGTAGAGCGTGGGCAGGCAGATGGCCAGCGTCACCAGGAACAGCAGTGGCAGCTTCAGCGCGGACGTCAACGCCATCAGTGGGCTGTGGAACGCGCCGAGCACCGCCCCGTAACAGGCGAGGGCGACGGCGGAGCTGGCCAGCATCCGCCCGGTCAGGGCGTTCAGGTCGCCCTCGGCCACGATCTGCTGCCAGATGCCCTGGCGGTCCCGCAGGATGCGCTCGATGACGAGCGGACTGGGACGGTCACCCGACACGGGGGCACCCCTCTCGGTCAGGCACGAATTGGACTAGGTGGGCAGACGGTAGGGCACCGGACGGGCGGGCCGCCACCCCGCTCCGGCGTGGCGTCACCGCCACCCCACGTCGATACGCGCACCGCGCTCGTCGAAGAAGTGCAGCGCGTCCATCCGGACCGACACGGCGAGCGGATGCCCGGCGGTGACGGCCGGGTACGGCGCGAGTCGCACCGCCAGCTCCGCCGGGCGGCGGTGGTGCCGACCCGAGTCGGGCAGGACGCTCGTCGTGCGCGAGACACCGCTCGGCTCCTCCTCGGACTCCACCGGCTTGCCGGTGAGCCGCTGCATCACCGCGCCGAACCGGCGCAGGCCACGCTGGCCCACCGGCGGCGGGTCGAGCGGCGCGCCCATCTCGTCCACCATGATCGCGGTGGCCCCGATGTCGAGGAACGCCAGCGACTCGTGCCCGTGGTGCTCCAGGTATCGGATCCGGCCGCGCAGCACGTCACCGGGGCTGTCCGGGGCGACCGGGGTGAGCGCCTCGGCCCGCATCCCGACCACGATCCGCTCGCCGTGGTAGTGCGCCACCGCCCGGCTGCGGATGTCGTTCCACGGCAGGTAGAGCGACTGCTCGCCGAGGTCGAGCGCGATGTACCGGTCGAGGTGGACGTAGACCGACGCCTCCAGCAGGTTCATCCGGGGGCTGCCCAGGAACGCCGCCACGTAGAGCGTCGCCGGACGGCCGTACACCTGGGTGGGCGTGCCCACGTCCTGGAGTACGCCCCGGCGCATGATGGCCACCCGGTCGGCCATGGTCAGCGCCTCGGCCTGGTCGTGGGTCACGTAGACGGTGGTGACGCCCAGCTCCCGGGTCAGCCCGGAGATCTCCGCCCGCAGCTCGGCGCGCAGCCCACTGTCCAGGTTCGACAGCGGCTCGTCCATCAGGAAGAGTCCCGGCCGCCGGACAATCGCGCGGCCCATGGCGACGCGCTGGCGCTGGCCGCCGGAGAGCTGGCCGGGCTTGCGGCCGAGCACGTCGCTGATTCCGAGCGCGCTCGCCACGTCGGTGACCCGCTCGCCGCGCGGTTCCGGTTCCACCCCGGCCAGCCGCAGCGGAAAGGCGATGTTGTCGCCGACGGTCATGTGCGGGTAGAGCGCGAAGTCCTGGAAGACCATGGCAATCTTGCGGTCGCGTGGCGGCAGGTCGTTCGCGAGCTCCCCGTCGAGCAGCACCGCACCCTGCGTCGGGTCCTCCAGACCGGCGATCATGCGCAGCACAGTGGACTTGCCGCAGCCCGACGGGCCCAGCAACACCATGAACTCGCCGTCGTTCACGTCCAGATTAATGCTGTCGACGGCGAGTGTGCCGTCCTTGAAAACCTTGGTCACATCTTTGAGTGCGACGGTACTCACCGTCAGGTCCCCCACGTCTCTCGGCCGAACTCCTGATGACTGTGACCAGGATCATTGGTCCCGCACATCGGGTAAACGTCTCATGTTCGGCTTATGACGCCACCATTACACGGCGTACGGGGGTGCGAGCTGTCAGCAGCCCTGCGGCTGGTCAGGCAGCTCGCCGAGGAAAACCCGGCGCACCACCCGCTCAGCAGCCCGCCCGTCGTCCAGCCCGCAGAACCGGCTGCGGAAACGCTCCCGGGCCTTGTTCGCCGCGTCCGAGCGCACCGCGTCGGTCCGGAACAGATCGAGCAGGTCGGCGAACGTGGCGGCCACCGCGCCCGGTGGCTCCGCCGTGACGTCGAAGTAGACCCCCCGAGCCAGGCGGTACGCGTCCCAGTCCGGTGTGTAGAGCACGATGGGCCGGTCCAGCACCGCATAGTCGAACATCGCCGAGGAGTAGTCGGTGACCAGCACGTCGGCGACCAGGTAGAGGTCCTCCACCCGCTGGTAGCCGCTGACGTCGCGGACCCGTCGGAACTCCGCCGGACGACCGGGCCGGCGCTCCCGGTCGTGGAAGTAGTGGCTGCGCATCAGCAGCCGGCCCGAGTCACCCAGCGCGTCAACGAGCCGGTCCGGGTCGAACGGCGGCCGGTAACCGGGCAGATGCTCGCGATGCGTCGGGGCGTACAGCACCACCTGCTCGTCGGGGGCGAGGCCGAACTCGGCGCGCAGCCGGCGCACCTCGTCGGGACCGGCGGCGACCAGCCGGTCGTTGCGCGGATAACCCACCTCCAGCGTGGCGTACGTGGCCGGGTAGGCCCGATCCCACATCTGGGTGGAGAAGCTGTTGGAGCTGACGCTGTAGTCCCAGCGGTCCACCCGACGCAGCAGGCCGGCGAAGTCCATCCGGCCCGCGCCGATCGGGTAGCGCTGCTGGTCCAACCCCATCACCTTGACCGGCGTGCCGTGATGGGTCTGCACGTGCACCTGCTCCGGCCGCTTACGGACGAAGTCCGGGTAGTTCACGTTGTTGACCAGCCAGCGGGCGCGGGCCAGCACGCGGTAGTAGGCCGGCGTGCCGGCGACCACGTACTCCACCCCGTCCGGCACGGCGTCCACCCGGTCGCGGCGCACGATCCACACCCCGCGCACCTCGGGGGCCAGCCGGCGGGCGGCCTCGTAGATCGCGGCCGGGTTGCAGGAGTATCCCCGGAACCAGTAGGCGGCGTACACCGCGAGCGTGGGGTCCACGGGCCGGCGCAGCTCCGCCCGGTAGTACTCGCGCAGTAGGCCGTCGCGGGTGAGCCGGGCGCCGCGCCGGGCCACCGGGCCGACCCGACGCCGGGCGGTACGCGCCTGCCGGCGGGCGGTGTCCCGGGCCCGGCTGGCGGCCCGCAGGGCACTGAACGTCCGCCACCGGCCACTCGCGACCAGCCGGTGCTTCACTCCTTCGACGCCCTCCGGCACGGGGTACCCCCCGACCGGCAGCCACCGCGCGTAGTCCGCGGTGATCTGCGCGAAGAACACCGGCCGCAGCTCGGGGGCGATGCGCTGACCATTGCCGAGCACGGTGAGGTAGTGCCAGATCATCCGCTCGAAGATCGCCGGCCGCAGCGCGTCCACGGCCGGCGACCAGGCATCCATCAGGAGGAAGACCCGGTGCCACTGCGCGAAGACCTCGAAGTGCCGGTCCCCCCGGGTCTTCGTGATCGCGCCGGCGCGGCGCTGCCGGTAGTTCACGCACACCCGATCGAGGACGCCGATCTGACGCGCCCCCATCAGCACGGGGTAGCTGAACGAGACGTCCTCGTACCAACCGGCCGCGAAGCGCAGACCCAGGTTGACCAGGAACTCCCGGCGGACCAACCGGTTCCAGGCGGTGTGCAGCAGCCGCATGGCCTCCGGCCGTCCCCGCAGCGCGAACGTCTCCGGACCGGGCGACTCGGGGAACACCTCGGCCATCGCGCTGCGGGTGGCGGTGTCGTTCCAGTGTGTCCGGACGTGGTCCACCAGCAGCACGTCCGGCCGGTTCGCCCGCAGGCGGTCGGCCACCTCCGACAGGCAGTCCGGCGCCAGCCAGTCGTCCCCGTCGAGGAACCACACGTACTCGCCGACGGCCCGGTCCAACCCGATGTTGCGGGCTGGACCGAGACCGACGTTCTCCGACAGTCGGACGGCCCGGACCCGCTGGTCACGGGCCGCGTACTCGTCGATGATCTCGCCGCTGGCGTCCGGCGAGCAGTCGTCGACCGCGATCAGCTCGAGGTCGGTCTCCGACTGGCCCAGGATCGAGTCCAGGCACTCGCGCAGATAACCCTGCACCCGGAAGGCCGGCACCACGAAACTGATCAGGGTCATCCGGCCGCCCCTTTCGTCAGCGCGGCGCGACACCTCCCGCGCCCACCGGCGCGGCCGACGCCCGCGCGCCACGGGCCGGCCGGACGAACCAGGCCAGGACGACGCTCACCACGAAAACCACGAGAAGGTACGCACCGAGTGTAGCCATGCCGATACTCACGACGCCGGCAATCGCCAGGAGGGCGAGCAGCACCGATCGTCCGTCCCAGCCCAGCGTGGCGGCGTGCAGCGGAGGCGCCGCCTGCCGCTTCTCCAAACGGGCGGTCAGGTCGTAGTGGTGCACGGTGAGCACGAAGACGTACCCGAAGATCAGCCACCCGGGCGCGCCACCGACCACACCGACCGCGATCGCGAACAGGTACTCGGCGGCCCGCAACGCGGCCGGCACCAGCCAGTCCAGCGGCCCGTTGTGCGCGGCCCCCGCGCCGAGGCCGCCGGCCAGCAGCACCAGCAACGCCACCGGCACCGCCCAGCGCAGCCCGTTCGGCGCGTCGCCCAACAGGGCGGCGACCAGCAGCGCCGCCGGACCGAGCGCGGCGATCACCGCCAGGGTCAGCGGCCCCATGGGACGGACCACCGGCAGCCGGCGGGCCAACGGACCGTCGTCGCGGTGCAGGGTGGCGTCGACCGTGTCCAGCACCGGCACCCACATCCAGCGGGCCCGCAGCGTCCGCAGGGCACCGGTGTACGCGAACGCCAGCCCACCCCACACCAGCACCGCAATCAGGCTGACCAGCGGGTTGAACAGCGCCACGGTCAGCGCGATCAGCGCCCACCGCTCCCCGATCGGAAAGACGACGGTCCGCTTCAGCCAGTACGACACCGAGCCGGTGTCCGCCTGCACCCGGGTGGACGCGGCGTTCAGCCGGTCACCGATCCCGCCGCTGGCGCCTGCCGTCGTTCGCGGTCGACGGGCCGCCTCGTCGTGCAGCGCCCCGTACCAGGTGTCGGTCATGTGCCGGACGGTCTGCAACGTCATCGCGGCGATGGCGAGGGCCCAGCCGTTGCCCAGCCCGGCGTGGCTCACCCCGAAGCCCAGACCGGCGTAGACCAGGTACTCCTTGGCCCGGTCGGCCATCGTGTCCAGCCAGCCACCCCAGGCGCTGAAGTGCCGGGTGTAGCGGGCCAACTGGCCGTCCACGCAGTCCAGCACGAAGCCCAGGTAGAGCAGCACCGCGCCGCTGACGAGCGCGAGCCGCCCACCGACCCCGAACAGCACCGCGGCACCCAGCGCGAAGAGCACCGAGATCACCGTCACCCCGGTCGGGGTGAGGCGCAGCCGGGCCGCCAACCGCACCACGTACGGCGACCAGGTGCTGACGAAGTACGTCGAGAAGAAGTCGTCCCTCTCCTTCACCGACAGCCGCAGCTCGGCCCGGTCCTCGTCGACCGAGGTCACCGCCGCCTCCGCGGCGACCAGGCCGGGAGCGTCCTCGACCCGGTGCGCCACGAGCAGACGTACCCGCTGGGCGAAGATCAGGGTGCCGAGGGCGGCGAGGCCCGCGACGAGCCGGTCCACGGCGGACCCGGGGTCGTCGTGGCCGGCGCCCCCGGTCGACGGCAGCGGCGACACGTCGCCGACCGGGCCGACCGGAGCGGCGACCGGACGCGCGCCGACGGCGGCGGCCCGGGCGGCCGCGGCGAGGGTCGGCAGGTCGTCCACGCCGACCCGGAGCGCGCCACCGAACACGCCGGTCGCGTCGCCGTCGAGAGCGTCCAGCGGGCCGGCGTCGACCACCTGGCCGCGCTCCTCGCGCACGGCCGTCCGGCCCGGCACCGCCGGGTCACCCAGCACCAGCGCCACGGTCGGTCCCACCGGGCTGGTGGCGAGGTGCCGCAGCACGGCGGCGTGCGCCACCAGGTCGGTGCCGGTGACCAGCAGCGGACCGGTGGCGGCGTCGGCCAGCGCGGCCAGCTCGTCCAGGGTCGCGGCGAAGCGCACCTCGGAAGCGCCGGCCCGGCGCAGCTGGTCGGCGAGCCGGTCGGCCAACGGCTCGCCGCTCGCGGTGGTGAGGCCCGCCGCGGAACTCCCGGCGGCGAGCACGATCGCGAGCGTCACCGCGGGACCGCGGCGTGGTACGCGTCGAGCGCCTCGGCGATGGTGCCGTCGAGCGTCAACCGGCCCGCGTCGAGGTACAACCCCCGACGGCAGAACCGGGTCAGGTCCTTTTCGTTGTGTGACACCAACACGAGCGTGCGCCCCTCCCCGAGCAGACGGTCAATCGTCGCGTAACACTTCTTGCGGAACTCCGCGTCCCCGACAGCGGTCACCTCGTCCATCAGCAGGATCGGGTGCGGCAGGTGCGAGATGATCGCGAAGCCCAGCCGCACCTTCATCCCCGACGAGTAGTGCCGTACGGACGTGTCGATGGCCCGTTCCACCTGCTCGCCGGCGAACTCGACGATCTCGTCGAAGTGCCGCTTCAGGTAGCTCGTCGACAGCCCGTGCAGCCCACCGACCAGGTGCAGGTTCTCCCGGCCGGTCAGGTCGTTGGAGAAACCGGCGGACAACTCCAGCAGCGGCGCGACCGCGCCGCGCACCCGGATGTCGCCCTCGTCCGGGATGAGCACCCCGGCGATCAGCCGCAGCAGCGTGCTCTTGCCGGTGCCGTTGCGGCCGATCACGCCGACGGTCTCGCCCGGCTCGACGGTGAACGACACGTCGCGCAACGGCCAGAACTGGCCGGGCAGGGCGCCGCGCCCACCCCGATGGATGAACAGCTCCCGCAGCCGTAGCTGGCGGCGACGGTTACGGACGAACCGGATGCCCAGACCGTCCGCCTCGATGATCGGCTCGGCCACGTCAGAGTTCCTTGAGCACGGCGGGCTCCAACCGGCGGAACGACCACCAGCCGGCGGCCAGCACCAGCAGGCTGCCGACGATCGTCGTGACGAGCAGCCGGGCGTCGGGGAACTCGTCCGAGTACCAGATCGCGTGGTGCAGCTGGAAGATCCCGACCAGCGGGTTCAGCTCGTACACCACCTTCAGCCAGTGCGGCAGGCCGGACTCCCGGACCAGACTGAGCGGATAGATGATCGGCGTGGCGTAGAAGAGCACCCGGATGATCAGCCGCATCAGCCGTTCCACGTCGCGCATCAGCACGTTCCAGGCCGACAACAACAGGGCCAGCCCGATCAACAGCACGGCCTGCACGGCCACCGCCAGCGGCAGGGCGAGCAGCGACCAGCCGGGGTGGATCCGCCCGTGTGCCGCGTAGATCACCGCGATGGCGGCCAGGATCGGCAGGCCGGCCGCGTACTCGGCGAACCGTCCGCTGACCCGGCCGATCGGAAAGACCTGCCGGGGCACGTTCATCGTGGTGATCAGCCGGGACTGGCCGGTCAACGCGTTGGTCGCCTCGCTCAGGGCCGAACTGGTCCACATCCAGGCGAAGATGCCGGTGATCAGGAACAGCGGGTACGACCCGGCGGCCTCGCCGAGGTGCCGGCCGGTGTCGCGGGAGTAGAGCACCCCGAAGACGAACCAGTAGATCGCGCCCATGCCCAGCGGCTCGATCAGCGACCAGAAGTAGCCCAGCACCGACTGCTGGTACTTGACCGCCAGGTCCCGCCGGACCAGGATGCGCAGCGAGTTGCGGTGCGACCACAGGGCCGCGACGCCAGAGGTCACCGCCGCCTCCCGCCTCCCGCAAACGGACGCCAGGTTAGCAGTCGGTGAACGAATGCCCTGAATCGACCAGCTTCAGCACTCGATCACGTTGACGGCCAGACCGCCACGCGCCGTCTCCTTGTACTTGACCTTCATGTCGGCGCCCGTCTCCCGCATGGTCTTGATGACCTTGTCCAGCGACACCTTGTGCACCCCGTCGCCGCGCAGCGCCAGCCGGGCGGCCGTGATCGCCTTGATGCTAGCCACGGCGTTGCGCTCGATGCAGGGGATCTGCACCAGGCCACCCACCGGGTCACAGGTCAACCCGAGGTTGTGCTCCATCCCGATCTCGGCCGCGTTCTCCACCTGCTCCGGCGTGCCGCCGAGCGCCTCGGCCAGGCCCGCAGCCGCCATCGAACACGCCGAGCCGACCTCACCCTGGCAGCCGACCTCCGCGCCGGAGATCGACGCGTTCTCCTTGAACAGCACCCCGATCGCGCCGGCCGCGAGCAGGAACCGCACCACCCCGTCGTCGTCGGCGCCCTCGACGAACCGGCTGTAGTAGTGCAGCACCGCCGGGATGATCCCCGCCGCGCCGTTCGTCGGGGCGGTCACCACCCGACCTCCGGCGGCGTTCTCCTCGTTCACCGCCAGGGCGAACAGCGTCACCCAGTCCATCACGTGCAGCGGGTCGGCCGTCCCGGCGTCCGCCTCCAGACCGCGCCGCAGCTCCGCCGCGCGCCTCCGGACCTTCAAACCCCCAGGGAGTACGCCGTCCCGCTCGCAACCGCGCTGCACGCACTCCCGCATCACCCGCCAGATCTCCAGCAGGCCCGCCCGGATCTCCGCCTCGCTGCGCCACGAGCGCTCGTTGGCCAGCATCACCTCGCTGATCGACAGCCCGGTGGTGCTGGTGACGTCGAGAAGCTGCGCCCCGGTCAGGAACGGGTAACGCACCCGCGTGCTGTCCGGCTTGATCTTGTCCGCGCCCGCCGCCGCCTCGTCCACCACGAAACCGCCGCCCACCGAGTAGTAGGTGCGGGTCCTGACCTCCTCGCCGGCCGCGTTGAAGGCCGCGAAGGTCATCCCGTTCGGGTGGTACGGCAACGACCGGCGGCGGTGCAGCGTCAGGTCCCGATCCGGATCGAAGTCGATCTCGTGTGCGCCGAGGAGGCTGATCCGCCGCTCGGCACGGATGCGCTCGACGCGAGGACCGACGGTGTCCGTGTCGACCGTCTCCGGGGACTCGCCGGCGAGCCCCAGCAGCACCGCCGGCCCGCTGCCGTGCCCGTGTCCGGTCGCGCCCAGCGACCCGAACAGCTCCGCCTGGACCCGCGCGGTGTCGGTGAGCAGCCCGTCGGCCTTGAGCCCGCCGACGAACGTACGCGCCGCCCGCATCGGCCCCACCGTGTGCGAGCTGGACGGCCCGATGCCGACGCTGAAGAGGTCGAAAACACTGATCATGGCTGCGCTTCCTCGGCGTGCTCCCGTGCTGCGGGGTCCGCCCGGTCGTGGCCACCAGCCGGCAGCCCCGCTCGTGACCGCCCGGTCGGGTGGCCGCCGGCCACCCGGGGTGCGGGTGCCCGACCTGCGAGCCTACCCGCCCAGCACACCCCTTACCCGAGCACCGCAGCCGGTCCATCCGATCATGGCGGCGCGGCCATCCGACCGCCGACTGCCGGCCACCTCTCCGCCACCCCGCCCAGCCCAGCACGCCCCGCCCAGCACGCCCCGCCCAGCACGCCCCGCCCAGCCCGCACGCCCCGCCCGCATGATCGTGGTCGATCCCGGATGTAGTGGCCTCGAGCGCGGCCGGAAGCCCCTACATCCTGGAGCTTGTCTCATCCTGTTTGGGCTGTTCAGGAGTGGTTGACAGGTCTTGTTGGTGTGGTGGG